>JAFYLO010000026.1 GCA_017557045.1 Bacteroidaceae bacterium
AAATATCTTGCCGAGAAATACCCCGAAAGCTACGACAAGGCAGTACCCGACGAACTTGTATATTCAGGCGGCCTTAAACTTACCGACGCAGTAGAAGGTTCACCCCTTGACGCAGGCAAGCTGGTACTCTCCCCCACCCGCACATACGCACCCGTAATAAAGAAACTGCTCGACGCGCTGCGTCCTCAGATACATGGAATGGTACACTGCTCAGGCGGCGCACAGACAAAGGTGCTTCACTTCGTAGGCGACAACTGCCGCGTAGTAAAGGACAATATGTTCCCTGTGCCCCCGTTGTTCAAGACAATCAAGGAGCAGAGCAACACCGACTGGAGCGAAATGTACAAAGTGTTCAACATGGGACACCGCATGGAGATTTACCTCCCCGCAGAATACGCCGAAGAGGTTATCGCCATCAGCAAGAGCTTCGGCATAGAGGCACAGGTAATAGGCCGTGTAGAGGCAAGCGACAAAAAGGAGCTTATCATAAAGAGCGAGTTTGGCGAATTTAAATACTAAAAAAGGAAAATGGCAGAGAATAATACCCTGTTAGAAAAACTGGAGAGCCTCGTCGCACGCTTCGAAGAGGTATCCACACTCATCACCGACCCCAATGTCATCGGCGACCAGCGCCGCTACGTAAAACTCACAAAAGAGTACAAGGAGCTTGGCGACCTTATGGCCGCACGCAAGGAGTATATTCAGGTGCTTAACGGCATTGAGGAAGCAAAAGAGATAATAGCCAACGAGAGCGACCAGGAGATGCGCGAAATAGCCCGCGAAGAGCTCGACGACTGTCAGAAGCGCCAGCCCGAACTCGAAGAACGTATCAAGCTGCTGCTCATCCCCGCCGACCCGCAGGACAGCCGTAACGCAGTGCTCGAAATACGAGGCGGCACAGGAGGCGACGAGGCAGCCCTCTTCGCCGGCGACCTCTTCCGCATGTATAGCAAATACTGCGAAATGAAAGGCTGGCGTCTCGAAGTATCCAGCGCAAGCGAAGGCGCAGCCGGAGGATTCAAGGAGATAATCTGCTCCGTAAGTGGAGACAGCGTATACGGAACACTGAAATACGAATCGGGCGTACACCGCGTACAGCGCGTACCCGCTACCGAGACACAAGGCCGCGTACACACATCGGCAGCATCAGTGGCAGTGTTGCCCGAAGCCGAAGAGTTCGATGTAGTGATAAACGAAGGCGAGATTAAATGGGACACCTTCCGCAGTAGCGGTGCCGGCGGACAGAACGTAAACAAGGTAGAATCGGGAGTGCGCCTGCGCTACAATTGGAAGAACCCCAACACCGGCGTAGTCGAAGAGATACTCATCGAATGTACCGAAACACGCGACCAGCCCAAGAACAAGGAGCGCGCCCTCGCGCGCCTGCGTACGTTCATCTATGATAAAGAACACCAGAAATACATAGACGACATTGCCTCAAAACGTAAGACAATGGTGTCTACCGGCGACCGTTCGGCCAAGATACGTACCTACAACTATCCACAGGGACGCATCACCGACCACCGCATAAACTATACGATATACAACCTTCAGGCATTCGTCAACGGCGACATACAGGAATGTATCGACAGACTCATTGTAGCAGAGAACGCCGAGCGAATGAAAGAAAACGAATTATAAGAACCTTAAATCGTTACAGCCATGAACAGACAAGAACTCATCAAACAGATAAAAGAGAAGAAATCATTCCTTTGTGTAGGCCTCGACAGCGATCCCCGCAAACTTCCCGAATGCCTCAAGGATAGCGACGATGCTGTATTTGAATTCAACAAAGCCATCATCGATGCCACAGCACCCTACACCGTAGCCTACAAACCCAACCTCGCATTCTACGAGGCACAAGGCATCAAAGGCTGGATAAGTTTCGAAAAGACAGTGGAATACCTCCGCACCAACTACCCCGAACAGTTCATCATTGCCGATGCAAAACGCGGAGACATAGGCAACACATCATCACTCTATGCCCGCTCGTTCTTCGAAGAGGTCAAGGTGGACGCCCTCACCGTAGCCCCCTACATGGGCAAGGATAGCGTATCGCCCTTCCTCGAATACGAAGGCTTCTGGACCATAGTCCTCGCCCTCACCTCAAATCCCGGCTCACACGACTTCCAGCTCACCGAGGACAGCGAAGGCGAAAAACTGTATGAAAAAGTTCTGAAAACCTCACAGCAGTGGGGCACCGACGAAAATATGATGTACGTCGTAGGCGCCACACAGGGCAAAGCCTTCGAGAACATCCGTCGCATCGTCCCCAACCACTTCCTGCTCGTTCCCGGCGTAGGCGCACAGGGCGGTTCACTTGAAGAGGTATGCAAATACGGCATGAACAGCGACTGCGGTCTGTTGGTCAATGCCAGCCGCGCCATCATCTTCGCCGACAGCAGCGAAAACTTCGCAGCAGTAGCAGGCGAAAAGGCACGCGACTACCAGCAGCAAATGGAAAAGGAATTGTCATTACACAAAGTAATATAAGAAGCGACTTTCTAAGACAAGTTCTATAAAAAACATACATAAAAAAGCGAAAATAGTCGAAACAAACACAACAATTAAAATAAAATTACTATATTCGCTTGATTAAAGACAAGAACACTCTTATGAAATTTACAGCAAAACAGATAGCAGCATTCATCCAGGGAGAAATCGTTGGAAATGAAAATGCCGAAGTATACACATTTGCCAAGATAGAAGAAGGCACCCCCGGTGCCCTCTCCTTTCTGTCAAATCCCAAATACACAGAATACATCTACACCACACAATCCTCAATAGTCCTTGTAAACAAAGACTTTGAGCCACAGAGCGAAATAAGCGCCACACTCATCAAAGTGGACAATGCCTACGAAAGCCTCGCCAAACTGATGATGCTCTACGAATCGATGAAACCCAAAAAACAGGGCATCAGTTCACTGGCATCAATAGCCGCAAGCGCCAAGATAGGCGAAAACGTATACATCGCCCCCTTCGTGGTAGTAGGTGAAAACTGCGAAATAGGCGACGGTTGCATGCTCCACGACGGAGTATCGGTAGGCGACGGAGCCAAGATAGGCGAAGGCACAGTCCTCAACGCACATGTAACAGTATACCACGACTGCCACGTAGGCAAGAACTGCATCCTCCACAGCGGCTGCGTAATCGGCGCCGACGGATTCGGATTCGCCCCCACCCCAAACGGATACGAAAAGATTCCCCAGATAGGAATCGTAAAAATAGAAGACAACGTAGAGATAGGTGCAAACACCTGTATCGACCGCGCGACAATGGGCGCAACCATAGTACACTCAGATGTCAAGCTCGACAACCTCGTACAGATAGCCCATAACGACGAAATAGGCAGCCACACAGCAATGGCAGCACAGGTAGGCGTAGCCGGCACAACAAAGATAGGCGAATGGTGCATATTCGGCGGACAAGCCGGCATCTCGGGCCACAGCAGCATAGGCGACCGCACGACAGTAGGCCCCCAGTGCGGCACCATAGGAAGCCTCAAGAGCGGTGTAACCGTACTCGGCTCACCCGCCATCGATGCAAAAGAATACATCAGAATATCAGCATACAGCAAGAAGCTCCCCACGATGGATAAGACCATCAAACAACTGAAAAAAGAGATTGAGGAGCTGAAGGCAGAGCTGAACAAGAAGTAATTACTAATTTATAGAACCTCTAAAGATGAGCAACAAGCAACAAACTCTAAACGGAAGTTTCTCACTGTTCGGTAAAGGATTGCACACAGGTCTCAACCTCACAGTAACCTTTAACCCCGCACCTGAAAACCACGGATACAAAATACAGCGTATCGACCTTCCCGGCGAGCCCATCATAGATGCTATTGCCGAGAATGTAACAGAAACCACACGCGGCACAGTACTCACCAAAAAAGAGGCCCGCGTCAGCACCGTAGAACACGCAATGGCAGCCCTCTTCGCCCTCGGCGTAGACAACTGTCTCATGCAGGTGAACGGTCCTGAGTTCCCCATACTCGACGGAAGTGCAAAATACTATGTAGAAAACATCGAGCGTGTAGGAATCAAAGAACAGAATGCCGAACGCGACACATTCATAATAAAATCAAAAGTAGAGATACGCGACGAGAAGACAGGCAACTCAATCATTGTCCTCCCCGACGAAAAGTTCAGCCTCAACGTACTTGTACACTACGACTCGGACATACTCTTCAACCAGTATGCCACGCTCGAAAGCATGGACGACTTCAAGAAAGAGATTGCATCGAGCCGCACCTTCGTCTTTGTCCGCGAACTTGAGCCCCTGCTCTCGGCAGGCCTTATAAAGGGCGGCGACCTCGACAATGCCATCGTCATCTACGAGCGCCAGTTGCCCCAGGACAAATACGACCGTCTTGCCGACATCATGGGCGTACCCCACATGGATGCCACCAAACTCGGCTACCTCAACCACAAACCCCTTGTGTGGAACAACGAACCCGCGCGCCACAAACTGCTTGACATCATCGGCGACCTCGCACTCATAGGCAAGCCCATACAGGGACGCATCATCGCCACCTGTCCCGGACACGGCATAAATAACAAGTTTGCCCGCGAGATGCGCAAGATAATACGCCAGCACGAGATACAGGCCCCCATCTACGTACCCGACCGCGAGCCGGTGATGGATGTCAACCGCATACGCCAGTTGCTCCCCCACCGCTATCCCATGTTGCTCGTAGACAAGGTTATAGAGCTCGGTTCAAATCACATAGTAGGTATCAAGAACGTAACCATCAACGAAGCCTTCTTCGACGGCCACTTCCCCGAAGAGCCCGTAATGCCCGGTGTGCTCATCATCGAAGCCCTCTCGCAATGCGGCGGTCTGCTTGTGATGAACATGCTCGACGAACCCGAAAAATATTCGACCTACTTCCTTAAGATAGACAAAATTGCCTTCCACAAGAAAGTGACTCCCGGCGATACCCTCATCTTCAAGATAGAGCAGATAGCCCCCTTGCGCCACGGAATATCCATGATGCGCGGATACGTATTCGTAGGCGAACGCCTCGTAGCCGAAGCTCAGTTCACAGGTCAGATAATAAGACACAAAGAGTAACAAACCCAAAACAGGAAAACAATGATAAGTCCATTAGCATACATCGATCCCGAAGCAAAGATAGGCGAAAACTGCGAAATCGGTGCCTTTGCATACATCGACAAGAATGTCGTAATCGGAGACAACAACACCATAATGCCCCAGGCAACCCTCCTTAGCGGAACACGCATGGGCAACAACAACACCATCTTCCCCGGCGCGGTAATCGGCGCAGTTCCCCAAGACCTCAAATTCCGTGGCGAAGAGACAACAGCCGAAGTAGGCGACAACAACACCATACGCGAAAATGTAACCATCAACCGCGGTACAGCCTCCAAAGGCAAGACAGTGGTAGGCAGCAACAACCTGCT
>JAFYLO010000004.1 GCA_017557045.1 Bacteroidaceae bacterium
AAGGACGACCGCTCGGACGCACACCTTTTCTTCGGACTGCTGGCCTATTGGATAGTCAACACAATACGATACAAGCTCAAACAGAAAGGGTACACTTCCCACTGGACAGAAATAGTCAGGGTGATGAAGACGCAGAAGGCTGTCACGACAGAGGCCACGAACGCACTTGGAGAGAAAGTCCACTTGCGGATGTGTAGTGAACCGAACAAAGCAGCGAACAACATCTACGGACTGCTAAACTATAGTAAAATGCCATTCAGAAGGATAAGGATTGAAAAAAGTTTGTAGTACCCAAAGCCACAAATGAAAAACGGTAAATGACTGATAGGCAAAAAGAATCATCTGATGATAAGCAAAGTTGGGTTAAGAAATAGGATGAACGAATTACTGAGCTACTTCAGAAACCGTTCTAATGAAATATTTAGTGAACTTACTCTTTCAGCTCACAACACAACACCGACCGAGTTTTTCTTTTGAAACTCGGTCGGTGTTGTGTAATTTATTATTCCGGAGTATTATTTCACTGTTACATTCTGGCAGTTCTCCATCTTCACATAATCCTTCTTGTTTACCATGTTGTTCTCTATAACAACATTCTCTGCATCCTTTATAAGAACAGCTACGTTCTTGTCGGTGTCGAATACATTGTTGCGGATTACAATATTCTTGTTAAGATAGGGAGGAAGCTCGCGTGCCTCTGTGCTCAGTGTGATACATGAGGGAGTTGACGCACCGGCAGCATAGCCGCAACCTGTGATGTAGTTCTCCTCCACAAGCACATTCTCGGCAGGACCGCTCTCGCGCCAGCTGAGCTCGGCACCGAGCTTGATGGCTGTGATGGTGCTGTTGAGGATGCAGTTCTTTGCAATCACGACATCGCGGCTCTTGATGAGGAACGAGCGTGCAAGGTGGCTGTGTACTGAGTTGTTGTAGATGCGTACTTTGGGGAAACGTGTGTAGTTCCACATATAGCAATTCTCGAACATATCCTCGGCGATGGGTTTATCGAGTCCTATCACCACCTTCCAGTCAACAGAAGATGTGTCTACGCTCTGGACTGTGTAGCGTCCCTGCTCGGACATATTCTTGTTGTCGATTACAACCATTGTGTCGCCAATCTGAGGATAGTCGAGCGAAAGGGCGTGAAGGTCGGCACCCTCGATCTTAATCTCTATCTTGTTGTCAGCCTCAGGATACATGCGGTAGTAATATCCATGGATGTTTGTACAGTCGTCGCCCTGTCCCTTGAACTTTGAGTTCTGGATGGTGATTGTGCCCGAACATGATGTGAAGTGTGTGGCATCGGTGTTAGAAGAGATTACGCTGCCCACTTCGGGAACTACCTGAAGGTTGTCAATCATAATATCCTTTGTCAAGTGTCCTACGATACCCATACCCGGCTGGCTGTGAATCTTCACATCGCGGAAGGTAACATTCTCACACTCCTTGACCATGATGGCGGGACGGTAGTGTCCGCCGTGACGGAGCACGAAGTAGTCGCCAACGGCAGGTGCGCTCTTCGACTGGAAACGGATCTTTCCGGGAGCTGTAAGCTCTTTCTTCGATGCCCAGCCTGTGTAGAGTCTGTTGCGGACAGGATCGAAGAAGTGGAGACGACCTGTAACCTTCTGGTCGATGAAGCGGTAACGCTCTGTGTCGAACTCGGCATCGAACCACTCCTCGTTGCTCTCTGTTACGCGACCGATTGTTGAAGGGGGACGGTTGTAGAGGATAGATATACCCTCAACGGTGATATTCTCGGCACCCTGCATGGTGATTACCTCGTACCATCCGTGAAGGAAGAGTGTTGCACCATGTGCCTTGACTGTGGTGTTGTCGCAGTCTCTCAGGTCGAGAGCGGTTACATAAGGGCCATCGGGTCTGAAGAGTACACCCTGCACATTCTCGCCATAAGCACCACTTACAGCCTCAAACTCAATCTTGCGAGCCTTCTCGTTGTCGATGTCATACTTTCCGGGAGGGAAAAAGAGTGTTGTACCCGGATTCTCGCGGCAGTAGGCTGTAGCCTTGCGCAGAGCATCAAAGTCGTTCTTACCATCATTCGGAATTGCACCGAATTTTTCTACTGAAACTTCATTGACAGTCGCACCGCCACACGAAACCAACATCGCACCGGCGGCACAAAGTGCCAAACAAAAACCTTTTCTAAAATTCATTATATATAAGTATTAAATTTGTCTAATTTGCGAAGATAAACAAAAATTGAGAGTATATCACAATTTTAGAGAGAAATTAAACGTATATGAACAAAATTCAGTATCTTCGCACAAATATCAATAGGGAGGGAGGTTCTATAAATTAGGTCGCGACGATTTTGAGTTTTATTTTTAGTAGATTTATGATATTTGTAAGGGCGCGATGCGGGCATCGCAACCGAGGAAATATCAAAAAGATGCAAAAATAAAGCCAATGTTCGTATAAGCGAGTGAATAAAAGTTTGCTTTTATTTCCAACGAGCGCAAAAGAATTTCGGAGAAATCCAAAAGCGGCCGAAACCGAACCCACCCTACTAAGAATATTGAATTACTAATTTATAGAACCTCCCTATAAAGAACACAAAATAAAAAATGAAACATACAAACAGACACAAAATCCTGCTGACGATACTCATCTCTATCTGCGCCTTGACATCACCCGTCAAGGCACAGGAAAGTTACCTGAGGTATTTCACACAATTCAACGCTATCGTTGCAGACGGCGACAATGCCCCTTTCTGGTTGACAGCCAACCGTCAGGGCCTTACATCCACCGAATGGAACAGCAACTACGGACGCTACGGTCTCGAATATGGAGGGAAATTCAGGAACAGTGATTTTTCATATAAGTGCACAGGCGACATTGCAGTGTCACGCAACAGCAATGCCGACTTTTTCGTGCAGCAGCTATTCGGCGAAGTAAGCTGGCGATGGCTCACACTGAGCATAGGCAGCAAGGAGCGCTTCTCGGAGACACGCATACACGCTGACCAATTCGCAGGCACAGGAATAGCCGGGAACAAAGTCAACAATTGGTTGCCAAATCTCTATTACAACAACATGACAATGCTCAGCAGCGGCGGACTGACATACAGCGGCAACAGCCGTCCCATACCACAGGTGCGTCTCGAAATTCCCGAATATATACCCTTCCCCGGAACAAAAGGATGGCTGAAGATACGCGGACACATAGCATACGGACGCACCACCGATGACAACTTCCAGGAAAGTTTCACTGCCGGCAACAACATCACACAATACGGAAAGAATATACTCTATCATAGCAAAGCAGGCTTCATTGAGATAGGAAAAGCCGAGAAATTCCCTTTGATATTCGAAGGGGGACTCGAAATGCAATCGCAGTTCGGCGGCGACATTTACACTCACGGCGATGGGCTTAAAGTATCTATGCCCACCACCCTCGCCGACTATTGGAAAGCCTTCATCCCCTTGAGCGGAAGCGACGACACCCCAGAAGTAGAACAGACAAACATCTCAGGCAACATGATAGGAAGCTGGCACGCAGCCTTCACTGTCCCCACAAAGAATATGGACATCAGGCTTTACGGCGAGCACATGTTCGAAGACTTCTCGCAGCTATTCTTCTTTGAATACCAGAGCGACCGCCACGGCGAGAGAAACATAATATACTATCCGTGGAAAGACATAATGCTCGGCTTAAGAGTAACCAACAAGTCGCAGATATTACCCTTTATATCGGCAATACAATATGAATACCTCACCACTATGGATCAGAGCGGTGCCCTTTACCACGACCCCAGCGACAACTTCAGCGAACAGATGGATGGCGGCGACAACTACTACAACCACGGCATATACCCCGGATGGCACCATTGGGGCAACGGCATAGGCAACCCGCTGATAATATCTCCCTCATACAATAGTAACGGCAGCCTGAAATTCCGAAGCAACCGCCTCACAGCCCACAACGTAGGAATCAACGGTACATTCGGCAAAAAGATTCCCATCGCCTATCGCCTGCAATACACATACAGCGAAAACTACGGAACATACTCCAACCCATTCGAAAGCAAGAAATACACAACCTCGCTGCTCGGAGAATTCATCTACGCTCCTAAAAACAGTCTTTGGTTAGGACGTTTGTCTCTTGCTCACGACAAGAGTAATTTCATTGGTAACAACACAGGATTTATGTTCACACTTACACGAACAGGAGAAATATTCAGCAAAAAATGAAAAAGATAATTATAACAATAATATGCGCCATAGCGCTCACTGCCTGTGATAAAGTATACATTAACGGCGAACTTGATGGTATGTGGAGAGTCTCTCAAGTTGAATACACCGACTCAACCTGTCAACCTACCGACATATTCTACTCGTTCCAACGCCACATGACGCAGATAAGCAAGCACTACGAAGAGGAGATCCCATTGCGCTTCATAGGCAACCTCACCTACCGTGGCGACATAATAACCATGAGCGGATTCCGCAAATATCTCGAAGAGCACCGTGTATGCACACCCGAAGAGCTAAAGATGTTCCATCTGCACAGCGACAGCACGATATTTACAATAGAAAAGCTCGACGACGACATACTGATAATGAAAAACGATGTAGGAAAATACATACTTCGTAAATGGTAACAGATTAGCTTGGAAGTAGAGGCTTCCAAGCTAATTTCATTTTTGAGAAATGATTGTCAAATTTATTATATTAGTGTCCGGTAAACGTATTTAAGTCGTTTAAAATTCAATATTTAAGTAACTACAAGCCCCAATTCTTTATTAAGACAAATTTAAGTCAATGATTGGAACTCCCTCGCCCTTTGGGCACTCCCTCTTCAAGAGGGAGAACTTTATTGATTTAAATTCAATAGTTTAAAGAGTCAAAACTATTTTTAGGTATAATATCGCATAATCATTTTTGAAAAAAAATCGGGAACAGATGTTACAAAAAGTAAAACTATACGTTTAGCATAATAGAAAGCCAAACACAAACACTACCAATGAGCGAAGAGCAACTGACAAGAACATTCACAGCCATGCGCAGGAAATTCCTGCACATAGCCACGCTCTTCCTACCCCAAAAAGAGGATGCAGAAGATGCTTTGCAGGATGCCTTCGTAAAGCTGTGGTCGCGGCGCGACAACATAAATAGCGACAAAGAGGCAGAAGCACTCACCACGACGACAGTAAAGAACATCTGCATAGACAAACTGAGAAAACAAAAAATTGACACCGTACCGATAGACGAAGAACACGACGATTCACCCGAAGAGAACAACGAAGAGCGCGAAACGCTCCTGCAAGAAGTTGAAGCCATAATAAACAAAGAACTTACGCCACAACAACAAAAAATAATATCTGCACGGGAGTACGATGGAAAAAGCATAGAAGAGATTGCATCCGACCTCAATATGCAGCCCGCAGCAGTAAGGATGCAACTGTCGAGAGCAAGAAACAAGATTAGAGAAATTTATAAACAACGAGAGCAATGAAAATAGATAAATACAGCACCGAGGAATGGCTTACGCTTATCGAGAGATATTACGATGCTCTCACCACCCCGCAAGAGGAAGAGCTACTGAAAAAATTCCTCGCTGCACCCGAAGCCGATGCCCCATGCTTCGACGAAATAAAGGCAACTCTCGCCTACTTTGCCGTAAGCAAGCAGACGCACAAAAAGAAGAGAGCAACCACAAGACTCCTCACACGCAGTGTAGCCGCAGCCGCAGCCATCATCATAGCAATAGCATCAGTGTGGCAGACCAACAGCGATCAGGACATCTGCGTAGCATACATCAACGGCCGCATAGTTACAGACGAAGCAATAGTCATGCAACAGATGCACAGCGCAATGGCACTGATAAGCCAAACAACCTCGGAAAATTCTATAGAGAAACAGCTAAGCGAAATGTTCAACATAACAGACACACAGGAGGAATAGAGATGAAACAACACATAACCACAATTATTCTCGCACTGCTCCTTGCAGCAACAGCAACCGCACAGAGCCATCTTAACGTAGCACCGATGTTCGAAGGAAAAAAGGAATGGAGTCTCAAGTTCACCGGCTCACACATAGAAGGCAGGCCGCTGAAGCCCTACAACCTCACACTCTTCCGCAGTATAACCACAAGCGACCATCGCTTGTACGACAAGATTGAAGCACTCGTAGAAAAGGACGGCAAGAATACCATAGACAAAGAGAGCGGATACATAAACGGAAAACTCTACTACGCCTTCTACCAGTTCAAGCCAAAGAACAAGAAATACCAATACCTTTTCTACCACAACAGCTCGTTGCGCGAAGATAAGCCCGACGAAGTAACGATAGTATATATCGAAGGATACGTAACACTGACAGAACTAAAGAAAATTTTTAAATAAAAACACAAAAATATGAAAAGAACAATCCTCGCCACAGCACTCATGCTGATGCTCACAGCAGTAAGCGCACAGAACAACACTGAGAAAGACAGCACTGTCATAATCACCCACCCCGACACGGTAAAGATAACCAACAGCCAAAAACAGATAACAATAGAGGTAAAGAACAACGGCACCGAGTACAAACTGCACCGCGAAGTGAACCCGGTAGGAGTAACCGTAATAAAAGAAAGGAAAGCATGGGATTTCGACATTCCTCCTTTTATCGGCCCTAACAAGAAAAAGCAGAAGCACCAACATAATGCCACATTCGACATTGACATAATCCACAACTTGCAGTTCGGAGTAGGACTTGTATCAGCCACCGAGCAAGCAGCGGGTATGGATATAAAATGGGCAAACAGCGGATGGGAATTTACCCTCAACAGACTCATCAATTGCGAATACAGAGCTGCAAAGAACACATCCTTGATGCTGAACTTCGGTGTAAACTGGCGCAATTTTCGCATGAAGGGTGAAAACCGTTTCCTGAAAGAAGGCTCACACTTGACAGTAGCACCCTACCCCGATGGCTCCGATGTAAACTTCTCGCGCATAAAGATATTCAGCACCACTTTGGAACTTATGTTGCGACAGAAGTTGACAAGAGGTATCAGCGCAAGCATAGGCCCGGTTATAAACTTCAACAGCCACGGCTCGATTAAGACACGATACAAACACGATGGCAAAGGCTACAAAGATACAAGCAGCAACATTAACCAGAATGCGGTAACCATCGACTACAAAGCCGAGATTGCCTTCAACAACCTAAGTTTCTACTTCAAATACTCACCCGTAAACATGCTCGACACAAGCTACGGCCCCAAGTTCCGCCCAATGTCAGCGGGAATATTATTGGCGCTTTAGGAACATCGTCGAAGCAGATGTATTGCGGATTATTGGTATCCGGTAAACATATTTAAGCAGGAGGCCGAGTCAAAAGTAATTTTGGCTCGGTCTCTATTTTTTAGCGATTCCTTTTGTTTTTTTGTCCGTCTCTTCGCGTTTGTAACGCGAAGAATTGAGTATAAGCATCTGCGATGCGTTTAAAATAGAGCATATTATGGGAGGTTCTATAAATTAGTATTAAATTAATCTCTACAAGGGCAGTTCTATTTCGGCCGCTTTTTGTTTTATATCGGCATCTTGTCTATTTTCACTCAGTTGCAACACGAAGGTTGCG
>JAFYLO010000161.1 GCA_017557045.1 Bacteroidaceae bacterium
ACATCTCCCTGCACAGCCGCAACCCCGAGGAGCGCCTCTCCCGCGCCTACCGCGCACACATACGCCGCGCAACAGAGCGAGGGGTAACATATTCACAGGCGACAGGCGCAGAAGAGATAAAGGAGGGAATGAAACTGCTGAAGAAATACTACGCATCGAAAATTGCACGTTACTTTGCCCCCACCGACCTGCTGCACAAGATACTCCTCGGCAGCACAAAGGAGTCGCCCGATGCACGTATGTTCACCGTCCGCAACAAAGAGGGCAAAATGATAGGTTGCTCCATCTGCCTCTACTCCGAAGAGCGCGTATATCTGCTATACAGCTGCGGACTGCGCAAGAGCCACCCTCTGCTCTACCCCGGCATAATGTCGGTGTGGGCTGCAATAGAGGATGCGCACAGGAGAGGAATCCCCCACTTCGAGTTTGCAGTATCGGGAGCACCGTTGAGAAACAACACTGGTTTCCGCAATTTCATCCTCAACTTCGGCGGCAAGCAGGTAAGCACCATACGCTGGTACCGCTACCGCTGGATGTGGATAAACAAAATATTGCGCAAGATATACGTTTAAGCACATTTCTGCGTTAATATAAGAAGCAGTTTAAATTTTCTTGAAAAATAATTTTATATTTGCGATGTATATTTCGGCTTATTTAACAGAGTTTATCTCCTTCGCACCTCAGCCATATCAAGCAAGCTTGTATGGCGTTCGGTTTGGCGTCGATTGAGTCTATTACGGCATCTTTTCTTTCTTATTTTTTGGAAATAGCCCGCTATTCCCTGCAAAATGCGAAAGAAAATCTACTCGAAATACCTCTCAAATAATTCCAAAATAAAATTTAAACAGCTTCTAAGGTACACGCATCTGCACAGACACATGAAAAGAACACTGCTATATACACTAATCACACTTCTCGCCATACTTGAACTTCAAGCGCAGAAAGTAACCATCAAAGGCACTGTGAGCGACGACAAAGGCTCGCCAATAGAGGTTGCAAGCGTAAGCGCCGAGGGGCAGGCTGCCGGCACATTCACCGACCTCAAGGGACGATACGCCTTCACCTGCGACAGCCGCGACAGCCTTGTGATAGTATACTCCATGCTCGGTTACCAGACAAGGAAAAAGGTGCTGCGCAACCCCACCGACACCGTAACCCTCAACGTAAAGCTCCCCGCCGCCGACCACACTCTCGACGGCATTGAGATTATAGACGAGCAGCGACAGATGGGCGGCACACAGGAGATAAAAGTACCCAAAAACATACGCCTGATGCCCGACGCCAGCGGCAACGGCATCGAATCGATAATATCCACACAGGCGGGTGTAAGTTCGCACAACGAGATGAGCTCGCAGTACAACGTACGCGGCGGAAACTTCGACGAGAACAGCGTATATGTCAACGGAGTGGAAATCTACCGTCCTCTGCTCATACGCGCCGGCCAGCAGGAAGGACTCAGCTTTCTCAACCCCGACATGGTAGGCTCCATCGCATTCTCCACCGGCGGTTACGAAGCGAAGTACGGCGACAAGACAGCTTCGGTGCTCGACATCACCTACCGCAAGCCGCGACAGTTCGAGAGCACCCTGTCGGCAAGCCTTTTAGGTGCAAGTCTTTATGTAGGTGCAGGAAACTCCAAGATAAGTTTCTCCAACTCCTTGCGCTACAAGACCAACAGCTATCTGCTGGGCACACTCGACACAAAAGGCGAATACACCCCAAAATTCCTCGACTACCAGACACACTTCGACTGGCGCATCACCCCCCATCTGAGCCTCGGATTCATAGGCAACATCTCGCGCAACCGCTACAACTTCACCCCAAGCGACCGCACCACCAGCTTCGGCACGATGGAGGATGTAAAAGAGTTTAAAGTATATTTCGGCGGATGGGAGAGCGACCTCTTCCGCACAATGTTCGGCTCGGCATCGTTCAACTACTCCCCCAACGAATACAACCAGATAACACTGCTCGCCTCGGCATTCAGTTCGCGCGAGGAGGAGACATACGACATAATGGGGCAATACTGGATAGACGACGTCAACAGCGAAGAGAACATTGCCGTAGGCAGCTACATGGAGCACGCCCGCAACTACCTCGACGCCGATGTACACACGGCAGCGCTGCGCGGAATGCACTTCCTCGGCAGCCACGACCTGCGCTGGGGCATAGAGTGGAAAAACGAAAATATAAAGGAGAACCAGCGCGAATGGGAGATGCGCGATTCGGCAGGATACAACCTGCCCCACGGCGGTGCCAACCTCGAAATGATATACAGCCTGCGCTCAAACACCTCCACAAGCAGCAACCGCCTATCGGCCTACTTGCAGGATACATACAAGTTCCAAAGCTCGCTGGGCACCATCTCGCTCAACGGCGGAGTGCGTCTGTCATACTGGGACTGGAACAAGGAGTGCATAGTGTCGCCACGCGCATCTGTGGGGCTCATCCCCAAGTTCAACGACATGATGACACTGCGCTTCGCAACAGGCGTCTACTACCAGGCACCATTCTACAAGGAGTTCCGCGACACCGTCTGCACCGACGGCATCGGCACCGTACACCTGAACAAGGATATAAAATCGCCTCGCTCGCTGCACTTCGTCCTCGGTTGCGACTATAAATTCAAGATGAACGAGCGCCCCTTCAAATTCACAGCCGAAGCATACTACAAGAAGCTCGACAACATCATCCCCTACAATGTGGACAATGTACGCGTAGTCTACTACGGCGAGAACTGCGCCAAAGGATACGCCACAGGAATAGACTTGAAACTTTTCGGAGAATTTGTCCCCGGCACCGACTCATGGGTAACCTTCTCGGTGATGGAGACAAAAGAGAAAATAAACGGCGGCGATTGGCTGCCCCGCCCCACCGACCAGACCTTCAACATGTCGATACACTTCACCGACTACTTCCCCGGCACCGACCGCTGGAAGATGACACTGCGCGGAGTATATGCCGACGGACTGCCATTCGGTCCCCCGCACAGCGGCAGAGAGAAACACATCTTCCGCGCCCCCGCCTACAAGCGTGTGGACATTGGAATGTCCTACCGCCTGCTCGACAACGAGGAGCACATTTATCGCACCGGCATCCGCCGCCACATAAAGAATATATGGTTGGGAGCCGATGCGCTCAATCTGCTTGATATAAACAATGTAAACTCCTACTATTGGGTGTCGGACATCTACAATCAAAACTATGCTGTCCCCAACTATCTGACGGGACGACAGCTTAATGTAAGAATACTTATCGAGCTGTAAACGGTTAATTTACAACCCCCTAAAAGAAACATTCATCAATCTTCGAGCACAAACTCCTCGAATCCCATTTCGGCAACAGCCTTCTCCTTTGACAGACAGAAGAATGTGGAGACGGCACGGCAACAAAGCTCTTTCTTGCCATTGTAGATGCATGCCTCAATTTCGGCAAGATTGCGACGTTGGTTGAGAACCTTGCCACGAATCTCCAGGCACTCCTCGTTGGTTGATATCGACTTCTTGTATTGCAGTTCCATCTTGGCCGTAACGGCAGCCGTCTGCAACTTGCGCGAAACAACCCAACCGCTCATCTCATCGAGCAACAGCGCCTGAATACCGCCATGCAGCACATCAATCCATCCCTGGTAACGCGCCTGAGGCTTCCACAAAGAGACAATCTCCTCGCCATCCTCGTAAAATTCCATTTTCAGTCCTGCCTCGTTGGTGGGGCAACAGCCTATACACTGGTATCCCTCTTTGCCTATCCACGGATTTTTTATCTTTTTCATATTGCACATATTTTAAATTTTGTGCAAAGATAGTAATTGATTGGTAAAATATCAACGTAAAATTTGTATATCTGCTTTTAAATTGTGATATTTGAATAACTTCGAATATCAACTGCACTCGCTGCGAAATATTCAAGCAAGCTTGATATTATTTCGCTCGTTTGTGAAATATTTGAATAACTTCGAATATAAAACTGCACTCGCTGTGAAATATTCAAGCAAGCTTGATATTATTTCGCTCGTTTGTGAAATATTTGAATAACTTCGAATATAAAACTGCACTCGCTGTGAAATATTCAAGCAAGCTTGATATTATTTCGCTCGTTTGTGAAATATTTAAAATAAATCCACGAAAAACATGATAAAACAAGAACGAATAGACGTCGCAGATGTCCTCAGAGGATTGGCCGTACTTGGAATAGTGCTGCTGCACAGCCTCGAACATTTCAATTTCTACAGTTACCCCGAAACAGAAAGCACACTGCTTCAATTTTCGAACAAAGCAATATGGGACTCGACAACTTTTCTGCTCGCCGGAAAAGCCTACGGAATATTCGCTCTGCTCTTCGGATTCAGTTTCTACATTCAAGACAGCCGGCAGTTGGAGAGGGGGAACGATTTTCGTTTGAGGTTCATGTGGCGACTGCTGTTACTGTTCCTATGGGGACAGCTCAATGCAATGTTCTTCACCGCAGAGGTTCTTGTGCTGTATGCCGTTACAGGATTCGTGTTGCCGTTGTTTGCTCGATGCAGCAACCGCACGATACTGATTGCCGCAGCAATAATGATGCTGCAACCACTTGAAATAGGCGAAATGATATATGCCATCCTCAACCCCGAATACACCGCTCCGCGCCCGCTCGACTCACAATACTGGGGCATGGCATACCAAGTGCAGAGCAGCGGAACATTCCTCGAAACAGTGAAGATGAACCTGTGGGAGGGACAGCTTGCAAGCCTCACATGGGCATGGGAGAATGCACGCTTCTTCCAGACACCCGCGCTCTTTCTGCTGGGTATGTGGATAGGACGACAGAAGTTGTTCATGGGCGGAGAGAAGAACATACGCTTCTGGCTGGCAACAGCGGGGTGCGCACTTGCACTCTTCTTCCCTCTACGGGGAGTGGAGCCTATGCTTAGAGAATATATTGCAAACAGAGCCGTAGCAGCGCCCGCGATACTCATAGTAAGCTCACTCTACAAGTTCGCATTCATGATGCTGCTTGTGTCGGGCACAGTGCTGCTCTACTACCTCACCTCGCTGAGAAAGCTGCTCGACAAGATTATCCCCTATGGTCGCATGAGTCTCACCAATTATATAACACAGTCAGTGATAGGCAGTTTCCTATTCTACCATTGGGGCCTGCATCTTAAACTCAACCACACATACAGCCTGCTTGTGGGAATAGGAATATTCACAGTACAGTACATTTTCGCCTGCCTATGGTTCAAGAGCCACAAGCAGGGCCCGCTTGAATATATATGGAAAAAAGCAACATGGATAGGAAAGAGATAAAGAGAAAAAGATTAAAAACCACCACAAGCGAAGAGTACAGATTCGTAGAAAAGCTGTTGACTGCCTCCTTCCCCGCAGACGAATACCGCCCGCCCGAAGAGCAGCGCAGAAACGTGGAGAGCATCGACATGTTCCACATGAACATCCTCTTCGCCGGAGAAGAACCTGCGGGCCTGCTCAGCTATTGGCAGTTCGAAGAGTTTGTGTATGTAGAGCACTTTGCCGTACTCCCCACCCTGCGTGGCAAAGGATACGGCTGCGAAGCAATCAGCGGGCTTATAAAAGAAAAAGGCAGAATAGTCCTCGAAGTAGAACTCCCCACCAACGACCTCAGCCGCCGACGTATAGCATTCTACACCCGGTGCGGGCTCACACTCTCCCCCAAAGAGTACATACAGCCCGCCTATCGCGCAGGCGGCAACGAAATACCGATGCGACTGATGTACTGCGGCGTGGACATGGAACAGGATTATGAGCAGATAAAAAGTTCCATTTATCGCACAGTATACGGCAAAAGCATATAGAAACAAATTAAATGATTATGCGATATTATACCTAAAAAGTACAACCCCATCCTTCAATGGATAAAAAACTATCCTAAAAAGTTCCTGCCCTTAAAGGGGAGGTGGATTCAAAAACGACAGTTTTTGAAGACGGAGGGGTTTTCCTCGCGTAGTATGGTTTATTGTAGTACGATGGGTTAAGAACCCCCTCCGAACT
>JAFYLO010000162.1 GCA_017557045.1 Bacteroidaceae bacterium
AGACGGAGGAGTTCAAAACATAAGCAGGATAAAAATTTATCGGACAACAATATTATAGCCATCTACACTTCCTCATCAACACCAATGACATCATCTTCATTATCCGGACAAGCTATATCAGCATCTGATTCCCTGAGCCTGTCGCGTACATCCATCAAAGCACACCCCAAAAGATTCTCACCCCTCCATTCGTTGACGGTAGCCTTCATGGCAGTTTCCCTGTCGAGCCCTATTCCCCACACTTTGTCGTAAGGGCTTGCCTCAACCAGAATGGCATCACCTGTCGACAAAAGGAACTCCTTGAGAGCTGCATTCTGTGAAAATTTGGCAATGTTGCCCTCGACAACAATGTCATATTTTACTGCATCCCAACGCTCGCCGTCGAAGCCGCTGACCTTGCGGCCCAGTTTCTTATGCTCATGGGGATTATAAGCCTCCATAATCTTACGCAAAGTCTCCTCGTCGTTGAACAAGCGGGCCTTGCTTGCCATCATATACTGTTCGGTAGTGTGGTACATAACGCCGTCAATCTCAAAACAACAGTCGTACCACTGACTCAGGCAGGCAGCTGTAATTTTCGTATGATTAGGCGTGTGTCCCCAAAAATAGATAATCTCGGTGCCGGGATTCCTGCCGACAATCTCCTTTATAATTTCAATACTGTACTTCATAGTTATCTGTGTTTATCTCTTATTTCCATAATAATTTTTCCCAAACGATTCTCGCCAAGCCAACTATAGAGGTCGACGCCCCAAAAAAGTTCCTTCTTCTGATTGCCGTTTATCAGCGTGCGGTTGCCTGTATCGAGCAACCTCCTCATAAGGTTGGGATTGCCATAAAATTTAGCCTGCACAAGGGATTCCATAAATTCGAGCATCTCATCCTGCGACCGGCATCCGGCCGATAAGGCTCTAAATGCCGCATCCACACTGCCGTACTTTACCCTTTGCCATACAAAGCCGCACGGATAGCGGTTGCCAAGAAAATCATACTCCCCCTTGAACCTGTTGACAACATCGGGAAAATCCGCTGCGGTAAAATGGCTGAAAAGCTCCCACACACCGGGCATAAGCAGTCCTTCGCAGCTCTCTCCTGCAAGCATCCGCTCCCTTATGACAGAAGAACTTACACCATCCGTTCCCTCAGGCTGCGGCAATATTACAATGCGGTCGCGGTTAAGGGCCAACAATTCATTGCCCATCAGTTCCTGTTCGAGTGCCTCCTCTCCTCTTGAGTATAAAATAGCTCTGAAACTATCAAAAAAGTCCCTCCTTTCGGCCATATTTGCAAGCAGCCCCAGTTTGTCGGCGCCCATCAGGAAATATATTTCGTGGTCGGGATATTCATCTCTCAATGCCAACAGCGTAGGAAAAGTCCTCGGCTCTACTGTGCCTATTTCAATATCACACACATCCAAACTAGCATCCTCATCGCACATCACCCTCAGCATCTTTACACGCAGTTCGGGAGAGAGCACCACAGGAGGATGGCTGTGGCGCATCTTCCGCCTGAGATAAGCATCGCTCACAGGCACAAAGAGACCATGCTCTGCACCAAGCACATCAATAGCAGCCTTCATCAGCCTATAGTGCGCCACGGTGGGAGGATTGAAACTACCACCCATTACAACCAACCTTTTTACTATACTTTTCATATTCTGCGTTATTTTTACGCAAAGGTATGGCGGAAATTTAATTTCTCCAAATTTTTTTGCGTATTTTTTACACACAAACTATTTTTTTCACTTTAATCGACAAGAGGCTGTATCGAAACACCGACACAGCCTCTTGAATATCAACACATTGAAACACCTACATCATCAGATACTGTTCAATCCCTCCTGAGTAAGTGTCTTGAACTTATTCTCACTCAACACCTCGATGCACTTATCAAGATCATTGGGGCGTATAATCACGCTTGCTGTAGAGCCCTGCGCAAAGGCATACATATACTCGATGGAAATACCAGCCTCGGTGATAGCCGCAAGCGCAACCTCCAAAGCTCCGGGAACATCGGGGCATTGCAGACAGATAACATCGTTGAGTGTAGCCGCAAAACTCTTCTCGCGCAGAAGTGCGCAAGCCTTCTCAGGGTCGGACACAATAAGATGCAACACACCGAATTCTGCATTTTCGGACACAGTAAAAGCCTTCATGTTTATACCGGCCTCACTGAATATTTTTGCTATCTGGCTGAAGCGGCCGAGACGGTTCTCAAGGAACACAGACAATTGCTTAATTAACATGGTCGTATTATTTTGAGGGTGGTTCTATAAATTATTCGAATTTACGATGGTCAATAGCATGCTTAGCCTTGCCCATGCTGCGCTCAATGGTGTTGGGCTCCACAATCTTGATGTTGGGCGAAATTCCCACCACGCTCTGCACGCGGGCAGTGATGCGCTTCTTAAGGGCTGCAAGCTCTGTGATGCGGTCGGTGTAATATTCGGGCTTCACCTCTACCTGAATGTCGAAAGTATCGGTATTGTTCACACGGTCGACCTCAATCATGTAATAAGGTTCACATTCGGGGAATTCGAGAATAATGCTCTCAATTGTAGAGGGGAACACGTTCACGCCGCGGATGATGAGCATATCGTCGCTACGGCCGAGAATCTTGCTCATGCGCACAGCCGTACGACCACACTCGCAAGTCTCATAGTGAAGAGTGGTAAGGTCGCGTGTGCGGTAACGTATCATAGGCATACCCCATTTTGTAAGGTTTGTGAATACAAGTTCACCCTTCTCGCCGGGAGGCAGGGGCTGCAATGTCACAGGGTCTATAATTTCGGGATAGAAGTGATCCTCCCAAAGGTGTGTACCATTCTGACACTCACATTCGCATCCTACACCCGGTCCGCACATTTCGGTGAGTCCGTAAATATCGAAAGCCTTTATGTTGAGTTTCTCCTCAATGTCGCGGCGCATTGCATCAGTCCACGGCTCGGCACCGAATATACCCACGCGCAACTTGAAGTCCTTGATGTCGAATCCACTCTTCTTTATCGAGTCGGCAATATATAGTGCATACGAAGGTGTGCAGGCAAGCACAGTGCTTCCGAAGTCGCGCATCAATGTAATCTGCTTTTCGGTGTTTCCGCTGCTTGTAGGCACTATTGAGGCACCGATGAGTGTACCACCGTCGTGTGCACCGAGACCACCGGTAAAGAGACCGTAACCGTATGAAACCTGCATAATATCGTCCTTGCTGACACCTGCTGCCATCAATGAACGTGCAACTACCTCGCTCCACATTGCAAGGTCGTCCTTTGTATAACCCGCCACAATGGGCTTGCCTGTTGTTCCCGACGAAGCGTGCAGACGCACGATATCCTCCATGGGCACACAGAAAAGTCCAAAAGGATAGTTGTCCCTCAAATCCTGCTTTGTAGTAAAAGGCAGTTTAGAAATATCATCGATACTGCGAATGTCCTGAGGCTTAACCCCACACTCGTCCATGCGTTTTCTGTAGTATGTAGAGTCGTTGTAGACGTGCTCCACCATTTTCACAAGGCGTTCGCTCTGCAGACGGCGCATCTCCTCTCTGCTCATGCATTCCACCTTTTTGTTCCAATACATTGTCATGTCTCTTTTAATTTTGTCCGTTTGACGTTTAGATGTTTTAAAATTCCTGATTGGTTGCAAAGTAAATGCTTTTTTTTGAAAATATGGAAATGTTTTTAAAATTCTATTGTAAAAATTTATCCGAAAGAACCATTATTTATGCTTTATGTTCGAATTTTTAATAAAATTACGGTTCTCGGAGCAAAAAAGGTGATTTTATGCGTTTTGAACTGAGCCATAACGCATTAAACAGAAAACCTCGGAAATAGTAACAATGGCAATTTAGCAAAGAAACGCAAGGTGATGAAATAGAACGGTTGTCAAGTCATTACCCGATAATGCAGTAAAGTTTTTCTTTGTGTCGTCACGTTTCATCGTTCTGCGTTAGTTTGCATATCAATGTATAACTCACTGATAACTAATTTTGTAACCAAAAGAAGGATTAGATTATGCGAAGTACATTCAAGGTGCTGTTCTACGTGAACGGAAGCAAGGAGAAAAGCGGTATTGTCCCCATTATGGGACGAGTGACAATCAACGGCTCAGTATCTCAATTCAGTTGCAAGCAGAGCATCCACAAAGACCTATGGGATGTGAAAGGCAACCGAGCCAAAGGCAAGAGTAAAGAATCGAGAGACATCAATTTAG
>JAFYLO010000163.1 GCA_017557045.1 Bacteroidaceae bacterium
CATGGTAAATTGTCAAATGGTAAATTATTTAGTTTTTCTCTATGTCGGAATATTGGTACTCCAGCGGCAAGTTATACTGGAAGTCATACTTCGTGAGGCTGCGTAGCGTGTAGTACAGGCTCCAGTAGGTGGCGAGTGAGGAGATGTAGCTGCGGTAAGCACTGTCCTTCTCGCTGATGGCCGAGTTGAGGTCCAGTATGGTGCTCTTACCCATGAGGTAGAGCTGGCGCGCCACATCGTAGCGGTGGGCGGCAGTCTCCATGGTGCGGTGGGCGATGTCCACGCGGCGTGCCTGCAGGTTAAACTGCTTCACCACCAGCTGCACGTTCTGCTCGAAGGCTATCATGCGCTGATCCATCTGCGTGTTCACCAGTTCGAGGTTCGAGCGTGCCACGCGCACCTGTCCGCGTCCCTTGCCCCAGTCGAGGATGGGGAGGCTCAGGCTCACGCTCACATACTGCTCGTCGAGCAGGTCGTTGTAGCTATGGCGTAGGTTGTCGCCCGTCTGCGCCAAGCCCAGCTGCATGTACACGTTGGCCTTCAGTCCTGCGTTGGCCTTGGCATAGGCAAGATTGCTCTCGCCCTGCAGGCGCTGACGCTCCATGTACTCTATGTCGGGGTTGTTCTCGATGGCCAGCGCCATGGCCTCGGCGATGGGCACCATAAACTGCGGCACGCTGTCATCGGTGATTACCACAAGGTCGGCATCATCTCTCATATTGAGATAGCTGCGCAGGTTGTCGGTCGCGTTGTCTACCGATATCTGTGCACTCAGCACGTTGGCCTCCTCATTGAGTTTGCTCACCTCGAGCTGCAGCAGTTCGTTTTCGGTGATGGTACCTATATGGTAGCGACCCAAGGCAAAGCGATAGAGCGTGTCGGCCGCCGCCTGATTGGTCAGCGCTATCTCCAGATTGGTCTGTGCCGAAGCGAGGCCGAAGAAGTAGTTGGCCGCCTGTGCTGCTACCAGCTCCATGGTCTCGGCATACTGCTTGCGTGCCTCGCGGAAGCGCACCGGCTCGATGCGGCGATCCCACTTCAGCGAGTTATAGCCAAAGAGGTTCTGCTGGTAGGTGAGGTAGAGCGGCTGCACATTATAGGTTTTCGTGTTTGCACCCAAGAGGTCGAGACGGCGTGCCGTGCTACTCAGCTGGAAGGTACCTCCCGTGAGCCACACGTTTTGTGTCACTGCCAGCGAGAGATCTGTCTTCACATTGTTTTGCCTCACGTACGACACCGTGCCATCGGCCGAGGTCACATAGTCTGTACTCCTATTCAGATAAGGGTTACTGCCCAATGACAGTATAGGCAAGTTGTCTGCACGATAGTTGCGATAGCTCCAGTAGGCCGACTTATAGGTGTTGCGTGCCGACACGGCATCGGGCGACTCGGTCTGTGCCATCTCTATAACCTCGGCCAGCGTCAGCAGCTGCCTCTCATTCTGAGCCTGCCCATCGAGAGAGAGCATCGCCAGCGCAGCAATCAAGATTCGTTTACTTAGTTTGTTCATATCTGTATTCTGTTTTGTTCGTTTTACGCAAACAAAGTTAGAATACTCACCCGGCCTCATCAGTCAAAAAAGTGCATAAAATGCTTTTTCCGACAAAAATTGTCTAATTTTTTGACACTTTTTGAAGAGGCTCTTATCATCTCACTCTGATTAGGGTAATTTGCTTACACTAAAAGCACCTCCTCTCTGATCCCAAAATCAGCCTTCACTGATGGCAAGCCTCGGTCATCAGTAATAACCAACGTTGGTCATCAGTGATGCCTAAAAATAGGACCAGTAGAGGGGCTTTTAGAAGACGATTTTGTGACAAGTTGAAATACCCCCTATTTTTGATTTGTCGCGATGTAGCAATTGCTACGTCCCGATGCAGCAAGTGTTACCTCGGGATGCAGCAAAATCAACCTCTGCAAGACTTTTCACGGATTACTCGGATTTCTGATTTATTATTTATGATTTATTTCGGACACCCCGGAGGCAATTCTCAATTTTCAATTCTCAATTCTCAATTGCCTTAGTCCGCCCCTTCTCTACAGATCCTTTTTAGAGCCATCTATAGGTCGTAATTTTAAGAAGTTGTTGGAACGCATCAGAGACATCCGTGCTTGTTTCATATTGGCATTTGAAGAAGATTAAGTGCATAGATTAATAAAAAAACATAAATAAAAGCTTTCAATTAAACTATTATTGCTATATTTGCATCATAATAGATAAATATAAAGCCGTTATGGAAGACATCTATACACTTGCCGACCCGATAATCACTCAGAAAATAGGTGAGAAGCTCAAGAAGACAAGGCTTAAGCAGAACATCACACAAATGAGTCTGGCCCAAGAAGCGGGTATCTCCCTTTCGACCTTGAAGAAACTAGAAAATGGGGAGATTGCGTCGTTTGACCCATTGCTGAGAACACTCCGCACCTTAGGTCTATTGGAGGTTCTTCTTCCGCTTGTTGAGGAGGAACAGCTCAGTCCGAACGAATATTATGAGTTGGTCAATTCAGTAACCAAAAAGACACGAAAAAGGGCTAGCGGAAACTCTTTCACGAAAACTAAAACGGAATCAGAATGGTAGATGTTGCAAGAGTAAAAATGTTCAACATCCCCGTCGGAACATTTCGATGGGACAATAGATATGACATAGCTCAGTTCGAATACGATAGGAATTTTATCGGCATGGGGCTGGAACCTTCACCGATAATGATGCCCGTGCGAAGTGGTAGGATCTATTCATTCGGAAATTTGGATAGAGAGACTTATAAAGGACTCCCCGGCATGTTGGCAGACTCGCTTCCAGACACATACGGACGCGCCTTGTTCGACAGATGGCTCGCCTTAACTGGCAGAAACAGCGGTAATTCGATAGAAACACTCTGCTTCTTAGGCAAACGATGCATGGGAGCTTTGGAATTTGAACCTGCTATGGAACCCTCATACGACACAAATGCCAAAGTCGACATAGATTCTTTGGTAGATGTTGCAAGGGAGGCTCTGTCCGAGAAGAAGAACTTCGGCACCAATTTGCAGGATGATAAAAAAGCGGCTGTAGCCGAAATTCTTCGTTTGGGTACATCGGCAGGAGGACAACGTGCGAAAGCCATCATCGCATACAATCCGAATACAGGCGAAGTCCGTTCGGGACAGATAGATGCTCCAGAAGGATTCAACTATTATCTTATTAAGCTTGACGGTGTATCTGCCCAGGCAGGCTTTAGGGAAACTGAGAACTTTGGTCGGTTGGAATACTCTTTCCATAAACTCGTCAATGCATGCGGCATTGATATGACCGAATGTTCATTGCTGGAAGAAAATGGAAGGGCACATTTCCTGACCAAGCGGTTCGACCGTGTAAATGGCAAGAAAATCCACATGCAAACCTTATGCGGCATTGCCCACTTTGACTATCGGATGAAAAGGGCCTATTCCTATGAGCAGGCATTCAATGTTATGAGAACTTTACATCTTCCTTATTCACAGGCCAAAGAAATGTTCCGACGAATGATATTCAATGTGGTGATTCGGAATCAAGATGATCACACGAAGAACATATCCTTCCTTATGGACGAAAAAGGAGTGTGGAGACTTTCTCCTGCATACGATATGGGATTCGCATATAATCCCTCAGGAGATTGGACCTCGGCTCACCAAATGTCCATCAACGGTAAATTCGACAACATAACCCGTGCGGATTTATTAGAATGTGCAGCAAGAAATAATATAAAGGAGGCCGCATTAATTATCGACGAAATCAGTGAAACCGCATCAAGATGGCCCTCAATAGCCAAGGAATGCGATGTTCCCCAAGAAATGATTGACAGCATTTTCCCGCACTTTCAATTCTTATAAGCATATCCTGTCAAATACGAAGGAGTAATAGCTTCACATAAAGCTATTACTCCTTTATTCTTGTACCAACAGTTTAGATTACAACTATTACTTGGTTGTATTAAAGTCCGATTTCTCCGCGTGCCTGAATCCGTCACCCCCTCAGTTTGAACTGTTCGGAATTTCCGAACAGTTGCTTCTTTATCAAGTTCGCCCTCTTCAAAGATGTGCTTAATATGCTCACTTACATTCGATTTGCTCGTCTGGTACAGTTCGCACATCTGTGCTTGTGTAAGCCACAAGGTTTCCTCCTCGAGTTTTACATCAATCTTCGTCTTGCCATCGTTGGCTGTATATATGATAACTTTATTCTCGGGCATAATAGACTCTGCTACAATTGTAGTGCGAAGATAC
>JAFYLO010000164.1 GCA_017557045.1 Bacteroidaceae bacterium
ACGAAATCCTCCAGCATCTGAACTTCGTCAATAATCACATAATACATCTGCGAATCTTGCTTTGTCAGATTTTCGACATATTCATATAAAGTTTCTGCCTTGCGATATTTGCGATGAACAAATGAGTCAAGTTTTATTTCGATGATATGGTTGGTATCAACACCGTTATCTAAAAGATGTTGTTTATAAAGGTTGAGTAGCAGGTACGATTTGCCAACACGTCGTAACCCGGTAACAATCTTTATCAAATGATTATGCTTGCTACTTATCAACTTTTCAATGTAATGTTCTCTTTCGAATTTCATACAGATACAATTTTTGTGTATTTACACAGTTTTTGTCTGCGAATATAACGCTTTAATCACAAATTAAGTACGGAGCTTGAGACATTTTTTGTGTATATACACACTTTTTGTCTGTAGAACCTTTGATTTACCGGACAACAATAATAAAAAAACAACATCGGCAACGAGGCCTTATACATGACCTGCTGCCGATGTTTATTTGTATATTGATACCTGTTACTTCACTATCTTCATTTCGTCGATAAGGCGTTTGCAACCTCCGAACTTCTCTACTACGAAAAGCACGTATCTGATATCTACGTTTATGCAACGCTGTTTATCGTTGTCGAAGTTGATGTCGCCGCTGAGCGATTCCCAGTTGCCGTCGAAGGCAAGACCTATAAGTTCGCCCTTTGAGTTGAGCACGCCGCTACCGCTGTTACCGCCGGTGATGTCGTTGGTAGTGAGGAAGGCTACGGGCATTTCGCCGTTGGGGAGTGCATAGTCGCCATAGTCCTTTCTTTCGTAAAGTTCCTTCAGGCGGGCGGGAACGATAAATTCGCTGCTCTTGGGGTTCTCCTTTTCCATCACTCCCTTGAGAGTTGTATAGTGGTTGTAGGTTACTCCGTCCTTAGGCTGATAGGGCTTGACGCTGCCGTAGGTCATACGCATTGTGAAGTTCGCGTCGGGAGCCATAGGAGCGCCGTTTGCCTTCTCCATCAATCCCTTGAGGTAGGTCTTGTGCAGAGGATTCATTCTCTTGGCAAATTCGCTGTTCTTTTTAGAAAGTTCGCGCTGTACGGAGAGGATTGCTGTACGCAGTTTGTAAGCAAGGTCGCTCTCCATCTTCTTGAGCGAAGGCTTTTTGAGGAATTTGTTGAGATTCTTTTCGTTGGCAAGGATGGAGTTGTCGTAAACCTCGTCGATGTATTTTGCAAGCTTGCCTTTGTACTTTTTCTCAACCTCGTTGAGGTAGTCGTTGCGCTCTTCGGGTTTTGTGAGTTCGAAGTAGAGGGGGAGCACCTCTTTGGCTATGCGGCGGTCGATGTTGTGTATGTAGTCGCGGTTGTGCAGCCATGAGTAGAGCGACTTCATCTGTTCGCCCACCTTTTCGGGGGTGTCGAACATCTTTTTGTTGCCGTCGCTGAGGTTGCGTGAGAAGAATTCCACGTTTCCAAGAAGTTCGCTTGTGAGCATTGTGAGGTATTGTGTGCGGTTCATCTCCTCTACGCAGGCATTTATCTGCTCAACCACATTAGCATATTCGCTGTTGCCGATGCTCTTTGCCCATGCTTTGAAGTCGGCCTCCTCCTGCAATTTTGTTTCGAGCACCTTGTTGTCGATGATGGCCTTGTTCATGCCTATGGAGTTTTTCCAGTAGTTGCTGATGCGGGCGAGTTTGCTTGCATACTTGATGTTTATATCCTCGCTCTTCTCCATCTCTTCGCGGATGATTTTCAGGGTAACATCGCGCATTGCGATACGCGGTTCGTTCTTCTGGTACATACGTTGCTCCACCTCTTTGGCTGTAAGATAACGCGATGTGGTGCCGGGGAAGCCCATTATCATGGCAAAGTCGCCCTGCTCGGTGCCGGCGATGGAGATACTGAGGGGTTTGGGTGTCTTCAAGGGGACATTATCCTTGCTGTATGCAGCGGGGTTACCGTCCTTGTCGCCGTAGATGCGGAAGATTGAGAAGTCGCCTGTGTGGCGGGGCCACATCCAGTTGTCGGTCTCGCCGCCAAATTTTCCGATGGCAAAGGGAGGTGTGCCCACAAGACGCACATCGGTGTACTTCTTGTAGTAGACAAGATAGTATTTGTTGGCTTCGAAATAGGGAAGCAACTGAGGATACATATATTTCTTACCCTCGATGTTGTCTGCGTCGAACAGCTCTTTACCAATCTTGGCAAGCTCGCCGCGGTTGAAGGATTGCTCTTCGGTTATCTTGCCGCTTGCTATGCGCGAATTTATTTCGTCGGTAACATCGGTTATCTTCACTACGAATGTGAAGCCTATATCCTCGCAGGGCAACTCCTCTTCGTAGCTCTGACTCCAGAAGCCATTTTGCAGGTAGTTGTGTTCTACGGTGCTGAGTTGCTGGATGAAGCTGAAGCCACAGTGGTGGTTGGTTACCACAAGTCCGTTGGGCGACACTACTTCGCCTGTGCAGCCGCCACCGAAGATACCGATGGCATCTTTTATCGAGGGTGCTTCGGGTGAATAGATTTCGTCTACCGATATTTGAAGACCGAGCTTGCGCATATTGTCTTCGAGGTTCTGCTGACGCATCAACTGCAACAGCCACATTCCTTTGTCGGCTCGCAGTTGGGGGATGGCAAGGGTTGCCACAATGATTGTAAGGAGTAGTTTTTTCATTTGTATATTGTGTTTATTTGTTTTTCTTCGCTAAGATACGCAAATTTGTTCATATTCAAACATTCTGCGGTAGTATTCCGCCTTTTTATCGAGCGCCAGCGGGTAGGCACGCGACGAGGAGGGCATACGCCAGAAATGCAATGTGCGACCATCAGCAAGGGTGATTGTCTCCATGCTGCCGATGGGAGGCTCCTTGCAGGCGAATCTCTCCACGATTATGTCAGTCGCCTTCTGCCCGGTGGTTACAATTGCCTTGCACTGCGGTATCTGCTTCAACAGCGCGGTAAGGTCGGTGGGGGTTACCACTTCGAGGAATTTGTCCGAAGCATTATCCTTCAAGCGGCGCACTTCGCTGGCTGTGTCGTAGAGGGCTATCCCTTTTTCGGTACAGAATTGCACTATGCGCTCCTTATCGAACCTCTTTTCGCCCTGCACTTCGAAATGGTGCTTGTTGCCATAGAATATTGTGCCAACTATCCGCCACATGTCGTTTATCCAGTTGGGATAGAAGAAGCGCATAGACCATTTGTCCTCTTTGGGAGGAAAACTGCCGAGCATCAATATACGTGCGCCATCTGGCAGGAAAGGGGCGAGAGGGTGTTTTTCTATGGGCATATTCATTTGCTGCTTTCAATCAAAAAAGAGTCATATTGTATTTACCTACAAAAGTAATTATTTCATTTGCTATTGCAGCTATATATTTATCTGATATTGACGAGGAAAAATGCTTTGTATGGAGAAGCAGTTTGGGCGATTCTCCTCCACATTCATGAATATTTATCCAACCTATTTTTTTACCCATGTCATCTTCAACATCATGAGACCGATAATCCTCAAAGCCAAATAAATCTTTCGGATTGAAAATATGCTTGAACTGTTTTATATAATGCCCTGATGCCACAATCACTATGGGAAACTGCTGAAAAAAGTCTTCGGAAAAGAAGTTATTGTCACTTCCGGCACGGCGGACGATAGATTTTTCGCGTTCTTCGAACAATTTTGGATCTTCATCAATTTCACCACTTTTTTTGGCACATACGCTGCTGAAATCTGTGCTGAAACAAAAGTCGTGAAAATCCAACGGGGTTCTTTTCCCACGCTCAATACCCCGCAGACAATCTATCAGCTTTTGATAGTTGTACCATGTACGGCTTGTGCCACCTTCGCCTCTGCCATTCTCTGGTGAATATACGGTATATAATTGGCCTTTATATGGGAAACGAGGATTATCTTCAACACTATACTTTGTTTGAAAGTCCCCGCTATCAACAGCTTGCCACATTTTGCGGTTGCACGCAACCTCCTTGTTGGATTGTTCTTTATTGTCTTTATCTATTCCCGGTTCGTTTGCTATAATCAATATTTTCGCATCGGGGTTTCCTACACCAATATACTCTACCGAGGTGTTTTTCAACAATCTTGCAAAATTATCGCTTTCCATAATTACTCTATACACTCCAAGCCTAATTTATCTATCAAAGAATCTATCACCGGATTTTTTCTTTCAAGTTCTTCGAGGCGCTTTCTCGTATCCAAGAACATATAGTTTTCTTTACATTCAATACCCAACGAAGCCGCAATGTAGCTTTTAGCGATTGTTTTTAGTCTATCGTTATATTCATAATCGGAAAGCGGTGCTTTGTTCAGCGCGGTATATTCCTCAGACAACCTTATTGCATCGGAAACATTATCGCCCCATGCTTCAAGGGCTTCAAGGACATCCGTTTTATTGCTCGATTCGAGGTAATATAATGCTTTCGAAATTATTGCAAAATCCCGAATGGTAAAGAGCGTTCCTCGCCCAACCTTGCGCATATTTATGAACAGATTATCCTTTTCGCACTCTTCGCAAACTATCTTATAGAATATCTCTGTCGCTTCATCGTCGGACAGATTCTTTCCTGAATAAAATATGACAGACAGATAATCTATTGCCGACAATCGCTCCCTCTCTATTTGAAAATCATTGTTATGCGCCAATCGTCTGCACACAAAATAGTAGTCCCTTCCGCCGGAAAAGTTGTCAATCTGTGACTTTACATAATTTTCGTGAAGGAAGCGTATTACCAACCATGCGCATTTATCTTCATGGTATTCTTCCCACAATGATTTTATCTGCTCAGCAAAGCAGTCGTCCCAATAATCGAACAGCCTTGTATACATCCATTCTCTGTCCGAAGCGCATGAATCCAAGAACGCCGATATTATCTTTTTTTGATCTTTCCAATCAAGAGCAGGGAAACGGTTTCTTATCTCCTTGCGCGACTCCGATACTTTGCCGCTATCTTTGTTTACAAAATTCTTTATCAGCGTCGCTATCGGTGTATTACGTTTTTTATTGTTCTGCATATTGGTTTGCTTAGACGGGATTCATATATCATGCGGGCAAAAAAGGCAATCTTACCACGCGTAGCAAGATTGCCTTTTATTTATAAAAGAGATTATTCCGCTGTTACTTTTTAGCAGTTTCTTCGCCGGCTTTGGGACGCGGCTCTTTCTTAGCCAGTGTTACAATCTTGTAGACATACTGCGTCATCCACTCGGCCGAGTAACCCAGGCGCTCCTTCTGCTGACGGATGGCATATACGGTCTTGAATGTTGCTTCGTCCTTCCAGCTGTTCTTTGTGAGAATGTCGTTTATTACCTTCTCTGTCATGCTGTAGAGCAGTTTGTGGAACACACCGGGGATGCGGAATTTCCACTGCATGAGGTTGCTTACGAGCATCATAAGGTCGTTGTTGAAGCCCTGGAATGCGAAGAGATAGGTGCGGACATCGTTCACTGTCTTGCAGTTGCGCTTGATGGAGTGATCAATCTCCTTGAAGAAATTGTCGCTCATTCCATAGAGCTGTTCGAGCATCTTCTTGCATTTGCTGCGCTCGGCTACGCCCAATTTATTGTTCTGTGTGGCTACCTTAAGCGTGCGCTTGAATGTGGCAAGGTCGGGCAACATTCCTATGTTTGTTATTCCGAGATTGGCGGCAAGCACCGACTGGTAGTATACTCTGATGAGTGTCATGAAGTCTTCCATGCCTCCCACCTTTTCAGTGGGCTGCTGTTTCTTCTTGAAAAAATCGAATAAACCCATGATTTATAATTATTTTTTATTGTTTTTCTTAAGTTCTTCGTTGCGGCGCTCAAGCTCTTTCTGCATAGCTTCGAGGTTGGCCATGAAGTTTGTGCGCTTTGCGGGGTTGTTCTTGTTCTTCTCGTAGTATGCCTCCATCTTCTTGAGAAGCTCATTTTCATCGACCTTGTAGTGGAGGTAGATGAATATTCCCACGCTGATGAGTGTAGAGAGGAAGTAGTAGTAGTTGAGTCCTGCCGAGTAGTCGTTGAAGATGAAGAAGAACATGATGGGCATAAAATACATCATCCAACGCATAATCTTCATCTGCTGTGCCTGTTCGGGCGAACCGCCCATGTTGGGCTGCATCTTCGAGGTGTAGTAGGTGTTTGCTATCTGTACAAGGCAGAAGAGCAAGCAGAAGAGGCTTATGTGATTGCCGATGGGCCAGATTGATGTGCCCCAGCTGATTACATCGTCGTATGTAGAGAGGTCGCTCGCCCAGAGGAAGCTCTGCTGACGCAACTCTATTGCGTTGGGCACAAAGTTGAACATTGCGATGAAGATGGGCATCTGTATGAGCATGGGCAGACAGCCTCCCATGGGGCTTGCGCCGTATTTGCTGTAGAGCATCATTATCTCCTGCTGCTTCTTCATTGCATCCTCCTGCTTGGGATATTTTGCGTTTATTTCGTCGATGTAGGGTTTGAGTGCACGCATCTTCGCCGATGAGATGTAGGACTTCAGAGTGAAGGGATATACAACTGCTTTCACTATGAGGGTGAGCAGCAGAAGTACGAGTCCCATGCTGAGGCCCCAGCTTGTGAGCCAGTCGAAGAGGTACATGATGAAGAAACGGTTGATCCAGCGTACGATGGGCCAGCCGAAGTAGATGAGCTTCTGTAACTGGAGGTCGTTGTCCTCGCCGCCGATAAGTTCATTGCTCTCTTTGAGGGTGCTGAACTTGTTAGGGCCGAAATAGAATGAGAAATCTGATGCTACTCTGCCCGAGGGATCGAAGGGTGCTGTCATGTCAGCTGTGCAGACCTTGAGGTAGCCTTTGCCTTCGTGCAAGGTGTCCGATTCGAGGATTACATCATTGAAGTTGTTCTTTGCCACCATTATACATGAGAAGAACTGGTTCTTGAAGGCTACCCATGAGAGGGGTTCCTCGGGCTTCTCGCTGTCGTCGCCGCGCTCGTTGAGGTGCTCGGTGTCTTCACCTACAGGCTTGTATGTGAGCGAGGTGTACTGCTGTTCGAAGGTGTAGCCCTTCTCCTGCTGGCGCAGTATCTGCTCCCACACAATGTTCATTCTCTTGGCCGATGACGAGAAGATGTTCTCTACGTTGTGAGCCTCCACCGAGAGGTCTACCACATAGCTCTCAGGCAACAGGGTGTAGATAAAGTCGATGTATCTGTCTGCGCGGAACGAGAGGCGCATCACTGCCTTGTCAGCCGACACCTCTATGGGGGTGAAATAGAGTTTACGTGTGTCGATGTTTTCCTCTTTTCCGTCGATTGTGTAGTACAACTGATTGAATATCTTGTCGTCGCTGCGGCGGACATTGCGTACAGGGATGTTGTCCTCCTCGCTGAAGAGGGTTACGGGATTGCCTTCCTGGTTCATATAGTCGGCAAGGGTCGCCGAGCAGATGCGTCCTCCGAGTGTGGAGATGCGGATGCTCAGTTTGTCATTGGCGAGAGTAACGAAGCTCTCTTCGCCGTTGAGGGCATTGAAAAGCACTGATGTACTGTCGGCACCTTGTGCCTTAAGTTCCTCGGCTTCTTTGAGTGCGATGGCACGTGCTTCAGCCTCCTGTTGCTGCATCACTGCGGTTATTGAATCTTGATAGCGCTTTTGTGCTTCAATCTGTGCAGGGTCGGGTTGATTGAAGTAGATGAATGTAAAAAGCACCAGACCTATAAGGCCGAATCCTATAAGGTTGTTTTTGTCCATAAGTTATTTATTGGTTTATTTTTATTTCTGTATTTGTAAGCAAGTTGCAAAGGTAGGAAAAATTAAGCAATTAACGGGAGTTTTATTGCAAATTTATTTTATGGTTGTCCATGGTTCATATTTCCCCAAGTGCTATTGTTCTCCGAAAGACAGTGCAAGCCGAGCGAAAACCATAAACATGTTTGGCTTTTCGCTCAGCTTGCACTATCTTTGCAGGAAGGAAGATTCTTTGTACCATGAAAAACATTATTTTTACTACATTGACACTGTTGCTGTGCGTAAGTTTTTCTGTTTCTGCACAACAGCAGGACTCTATACTCATCAACAATCTTTCCACTGCGGTAAATGACACCGTACTGACCAACGACACCACCATACTGTCGGGCAGCGACTCCATAATTGCCAACAAACAGGATTCGGTTGCAACGGCAGACACCATTGCCATTTCGAAGGAGGAGGAGGTCGCTGCAAATGATTCCATTGCAGGAGATAGCATCGGGGAGATTGCCGCAAACAGAGCAGACTCCATTTCCAACACCAAAAGGACATTCGAGCTGCTGCTCGACTCCATCATTGCACGATACGACACTGTAATAGTGGACCTGAGCAACATTGACGGCATTGAACGCACCAACCCCACATTCATAAAGCTCTATATGCGTCCCACTCTCTACAGGTCGACATTGGGCGGCAGCTACAGCAAGGATATAAAATTCGGCAGCACAGCAGAGGGTACACAGATGGAGGCAGATGCCAAACGCAAGAAAGTTATTGACGGGATGCTGTTGCAGTTGTACCGTAACAATCCCTCGCTTGTGTGGGCGACAGAGGATGAGATACGCAAAGAGACCACTCTGAGCGATGAAGAGAAATTCAACCACATGTCGGGAATAACACTTAACGCAATCCCCGCAATTGTTATGCCCGAAAGTGTTACGGGCGACCTTGAGACAAAGGTTGTCAAGCCCAACTATTGGCGCACATACGGCGGATTCGGTATAAACTACACGCAGAACTTCTTCTCGGACAATTGGCACAGCGGTGGTGAGAACACCAAGAACATGCTGGTGAATGTCGAGTTCAAGCTCAACTACGACGACAAGAAAAAAACAAAATTCGAAAATCACCTCGAAGCCAAATTGGGATTCTACTCTTCTCCATCGGACACCGTACACAGCATAAAGACAAATCAGGACCTATTGCGTTTCACCTCCAAGCTCAACTACCAAGGAGTCAAGGACTTCTACTACACGATTCAAGCACAGGTATGGACACAGTTCCTCCCCTTCTACGATGCCAACCAGAGCGATTTCCGTTCGAACTTCATGGCTCCGTTCAATGCCAACTTCTCGTTCGGTATCGACTACAAGCCCAAATTATCCAAAGGTACGCTCTCAGTTTACCTTGCACCGCTGTCGGCATACAACTACCGCTTCGTAAGATACGGCGACCTTGCTGTAAAGCACTATGGCATAAGAAAGGGGCGCCACCACTTCGAGGACTTCGGTACCAAGTTGGAGGTCAATGGAAACTTCCAGTTCTTCAAGAACTTTTCGTGGAGAACCCGTTTATATTTCTATACTACATATTCGCGTGTTGAACATGATTGGGAAAACACATTCTCGTTCAGTTTCAACAAATACATCTCGGCATCCATGTTCATCCACAGCCGTTTCGACGACAAGGCACGCAGCCAGTTCAGCGACAAGACAGGATACTGGCAGTTCTATCAGAACATGATGCTGGGCCTCAGCTATTCGTGGTAACAGATACAATGTTTCATTTAACAGATGAATGCGACAATGGATTTTAGCAGTTTTTTCCCCATAACAGACACCACATGGATATTCTTCCTTGTGCTATGCATCATACTCTTTGCCCCGATAATATTCAACAAGATGCGCCTGCCGCATATCATCGGCATGATTTTTGCCGGCCTGCTCATCGGTCCGCACGGGCTCAATATTTTGGCACACGACAGCAGTTTCGAACTATTCGGCGATGTGGGACTGTTCTACATAATGTTCCTTGCCAGCCTTGAGATAAACATGCAGGAGATGAAGATGGCTCAGGGCGGTGCCATATTGTTGGGACTGACGGCATTCATATTCCCGCTTGCCATAGGAATAGCCGCAAACATGACCATCCTCGACTATGAACTGACAGCATCGATACTGCTTGCGAGTATGTATGCTTCGCACACGCTGATTGCCTACCCCATTGTTGCCCGTTACGGTCTTTCGCGCCTGCGATGCGTAAACTTCGCCGTAGGAGGTACAATCGTCACCGACACTCTCACGCTGTTCGTGCTTGCAGTAATCGGAGGTATGTACAAAGGGGATGTGGGAGCATGGTTCCTGCCATCATTGTTATTGAAGATGATAGCAATAACACTTGTGATTGTGTACATTTTCCCGCGTATAGCCCGTTTCTTTTTCCGCAAATACAACGACGGCATCATACAGTATATATTTGTGATGGCAATGCTCTTCATGGGCGCAGGAATCATGGAACTTGCAGGCATGGAGGGTATCCTCGGCGCCTTCATCACCGGATTGGCGCTCAACAGGCTGATACCGCACTCTTCACCCCTGATGAAGCACATTGAATTTGTGGGCAATGCCATCTTCATTCCCTATTTTCTTATCGGAGTGGGAATGATCATCGACCTTAAAGTTCTCTTCGGCGAGGGCAATGCACTGCTGGTAGCAGGAGTGATGATAGCGATTGCCCTGTTCGGAAAGTGGCTTGCTTCGCTGGTAACACAGAAAGTCTACGGTATGTCGGGCGACGAGCGCAGATTGATATTCGGACTGAGCAATGCACAGGCGGCCGCAACGCTTGCTGCCGTACTTGTGGGATACAATATCATATTGGAGGACGGTTCGCGCCTGTTGAACGATGATGTACTCAACGGCACCATTATATTGATACTTGTAACCTGCGTGGTTAGCTCCATACTCACAGAACACTCTTCGCGCAAGATTGCAATGTCGGGCGAGATTATCGACAAGCCCATAGACACAGCAGAGAAGACTCTCATAAGCCTTGCCAACCCCGAAATGGTCGACCGCCTTATGAGTCTCGCCATTATGTTGCGCAAAGAGAAGTCCACAGTCCCCTTGACAGCCGTAAATGTGGTGCTCGATGAGGACGAGACACAGATGACACGCGGAACAAGAGTGCTGGAAAAGGCTGCCGACATTGCAGCTACGGTCAACGTGCAGCTGCTGACAAAAATAAGGCTCACAACCAACCTCTCGCACGGTATCATACACGAAATGAAGGAGAACAACTACCACGAACTGATAGTAGGTTTCCACGAAAAATCCTCTCCCAACGACTCTTTCCTGGGTACTGTGTTGCCCGAACTGCTGACAGGCCTCCACAGCCAGATAATAATGGCAAGGCTTACGATGCCCATAAACACCATACGTTGCATACACATCACCTTCCCGGCAAAGACTGAGTTTGAGGCGGGATTCTTCCATTGGGTCGACCAGACAGAGAGACTCGCCGCGGGACTCGACTGCCGCATAAAGTATCATGGGCACATAGATACAATGACGCTCATACAGAAGCACCTGAAAGAGAACAAGAGCAGGACGCGTGCCGAATATCATGAGACAGACGGCGGTAACGATCTGAAGCGAATATCGGAGCTTGTTCACGAAGACCATCTGCTTATAGTGGTAAGTGCACGCCGCGGCTCAATATCGTTCCGCCCCTCGCTCGACCATATTTTCACACAGATACAGCGCAACTACACAGGACGCAGCATCCTGCTGATATATCCCAATGGTTATTCTATAGACTCGGATATGACAGAGCGTCCGCCTATGATGATGTAATCTCAGACCTCTATATTGATAACGTTTTTTGAAGACGGAGGAGTTCTGTTCTCATTGTATGGTTCATTGCTGTGGGATCGCGAGAAAGATTAGCGCATTCGGGGAACTCCATCCCCCTTCGGGGACTCCCTCTCCAAGAGGGAGAATGTTGTATATCAATAAGTTTTAGCTGTTTACATTCCTCCTCTTGAAGAGGACATTGCGTAATAAGCAATGTTTGCGACGACGGAAGCTTTAGCTTTCTAAAGGAGTGCCGAGCTTGCGAGGTCATTCAAAAACATGTTTTTGAAGACGGAGGAGTTCAAAACACAAA
>JAFYLO010000165.1 GCA_017557045.1 Bacteroidaceae bacterium
CACTCGCTGTGCAATTTGTGAACAAGTTCACATTGCGCTCGTTTAACCGCAACTTTTGGAGTAGATTTTCTTTCGCATTTTGCAGGGAATAGCGGGCTATTTCCAAAAAATAAGAAAGAAAAGATGCCAAAATAGACTCAAATAAGCCGAAATAAACATCGCAAATATAGAAATATTTTTTTTTATAAAATTTAAACAGTTTCTAAAATTGCAGTTTGGTGTTGTTTTGTAGGTATATGTGCGCGGATATTTGTTCTTTTTAAAAACTTTTGTACCTTTGCTTCGGAATTTTGCGGCACGATAGGAAATTGAAAAACCGACTACTGTGCCGTGTGTATAATTTTATTTGTAATTATATGAATGACAGAAAAGTAAGAGTGCGCTTTGCGCCCAGCCCCACCGGACCTTTGCATATTGGCGGTGTAAGGACTGCATTATATAACTATTTGTTCGCCAAACAGAATGGTGGTGATTTTATCTTCCGCCTCGAAGATACCGACTCCAACCGTTTCGTGGAGGGCGCCGAGGAGTATATCCTTGAATCTTTCAGATGGTTGGGCATAAAATTCGACGAGGGTGTATCCTTCGGCGGAAATTACGGCCCTTATCGCCAGTCGGAAAGAAGGGAAATTTACAAGAAATATGTGAAAATTCTTCTGGATGCGGACAAGGCTTATATTGCTTTCGATACTCCCGAAGAACTTGACAAGAAGCGTGCTGAAATCGAGAATTTCCAGTACGATGCCTCTACGCGTCTTTCGATGCGCAATTCGCTCTCTATGCCGGCCGAAGAGGTGCAGGCGCTTATCGACGGCGGACACAAATATGTTGTCCGTTTCAAGATTGAGCCGGGCGAAAAGGTTGTTGTCAACGATATTATCCGCGGTGTAGTAACCATAGACTCCTCTATCCTCGACGACAAGGTGCTCTACAAGTCGGCCGACGAACTTCCTACCTATCATCTTGCAAACATCGTGGATGACCACTTGATGGAGGTTACTCATGTTATCCGCGGCGAGGAGTGGTTGCCTTCGGCTCCCTTGCATGTGCTTCTCTACCGTGCTTTCGGCTGGGAGGATACAATGCCTGCCTTTGCCCATCTGTCGTTGTTGCTGAAGCCCGAAGGCAACGGCAAGTTGAGCAAGCGCGACGGCGACAAACTGGGATTCCCCGTATTCCCGCTTGAGTGGAAAGATCCTGCAACCGGTGCAATCTCTTCGGGATACAGAGAGAGCGGCTATCTGCCTGAGGCTGTGGTGAATTTCCTTGCTCTTTTGGGCTGGAACCCCGGCGACGATGTTGAAATGATGGATGTAGAAGAGCTTATCAAGAAGTTCGACCTTACACATTGCAGCAAGGCGGGTGCACGTTTCGATTACAAGAAGATGATATGGTTCAACCACGAATATATAATCAAGAAGTCGGATGAGGAGGTTGCCGAAATGTTCGCTCCTGTTGTGGAGTCGCACGGTGTCTCTGTGGATGCTGCCACGCTCACAAAGATTGTCTCTCTGATGAAGGGACGCGTGAACTTCGTACACGAACTTTGGGAGGCTTCCAATTTCTATTTCATTGCTCCCGAGTCGTATGACGAAAAGACTGTAAAGAAACGCTGGAAAGCCGACTCTGCGGTTAAGATGACGGAACTTGCCGCCCTGCTTGAATCGCTTGACGACTTCTCTATTGAAAATCAGGAAAAGGAGGTTAAGGCATGGATAGAGTCCAAAGAATACTCTCTCGGTGAGATAATGAACGCTTTCCGTCTTGCACTCGTGGGTGAGGGTAAAGGTCCTCAGATGTTCGACATTTCGGGCATCATAGGCAAGGAGGAGACATTGGCACGTCTGAAAAAGGCGGTCGAAGTGCTTGGTTGATAATCATCGGGCCTATGTACAGTCTACTTATATATCTTTATATCGCAGGCGTAAAGTTGGCTGCGCTGTTCGGACACAGAAAGGCGCGTCTGCTGGTCGAGGGGCACAAGAATATCTTCCCTCTGCTGAAGGAGCGTCTGCGTCCCGGAGAAAAGTATCTGTGGTTCCATGTGTCGTCTCTCGGTGAGTTTGAACAGGGACGTCCGGTGATGGAGCGCCTTCGTGAGAGTCATCCCGAGTACCGCATCGTGCTTACCTTTTTTTCTCCATCGGGATATGAATCGGCGAAGAAATATCAGTCGGCGGACATTATTTGCTATCTGCCGTTCGATACACGTCGCAACGTGGGCCGTTTCCTTGATATGTTGAAGCCCGAAAAGGCGTTTTTTATAAAATATGAGTTCTGGCCGAATTTTCTTGCAGGATTAAAAAAGAGAGGGGTGCCCACATACAGCGTCTCCTCAATATTCCGCAAGGAGCAGATGTTTTTCAAGACAATAGATTTTGGCTACCGCAAGACGCTGAAATGCTTTACCCATCTTTTTGTGCAGGATAATGCCTCTAAGGAACTTCTTTCCTCGATTGGTCTTGACAATGTAACAGTGATAGGCGACACACGCTTCGATAGGGTTATGAAGATTGCCGCCGATGCCAAGCAACTTGCGCTTGTGGAGACATTTGCCGAAGGTAAAAGAGTCTTTGTTGCAGGTAGCTCATGGACGCCCGACGAGGATATTTTCATCAAATATTTCAATGCCCACAAAGGCTGGAAGCTGATAATAGCATCGCACGAGGTTACCGAGGCACGTTTGACCGAGATACAGAGCAAATTCTCCGGTAAATGTGTGCGCTACACTCAGGCCAATATGGATGAGGCAAGAGAGGCTGATTGTCTGTTGATAGACTGCTTCGGATTGTTGTCCTCTATCTATCGTTATGGCAAGGTTGCCTATGTGGGTGGAGGCTTCGGTGCGGGAGTACACAATCTGCTCGAAGCGGCAGTTTACGGAATGCCGGTGTTCTTCGGTCCGAACAACAGAAAATTCCGTGAAGCGCAGAAACTGAAAGAGTGCGGTGGCGGATTGGAGATTTCGAGCTATGAGGATTTCGAGGCAAAAATGAATATCTTCGATGCCGATGAGAATCTCCTTGCGCAAGCCGGAGCGGCTGCGGGAGAATATGTAGGCGGAAACAGCGGTGCCACCCAAAAGTTGCTTGCAGCACTGAATCTGCTTTAAGTCTCTCTTTTTGTGCGATGAAATGCAGAATTTGACAAAAAAATGTTTATCTTTGCGATAACAGCTTTTTTGATATACAAAACAGAACAAAATATTTATCAAACTTTTAAATATAGACAATATGAAGTACTTAACAAACGAGAAACTAACAATCGTAGGTGCCGGTGGTATGATCGGCTCAAATATGGCTCAGTGTGCATTGATGCTCGGCCTTACTCCCAATATCTGTCTTTACGACATCTTCGAGCCCGGTGTTCACGGTGTTGCTGACGAGATGGCACAGTGTGGCTTCCCCGGTGCAAACATTACATGGACAACCAACCCCGAAGAGGCATTCACAGGTGCTAAATACATCGTTTCTTCAGGCGGTGCTCCCCGTAAGGAGGGTATGACACGCGAAGACTTGCTCAAGGGCAACTGCCAGATTGCAGCAGAGTTCGGTGATTTTATCAAGAAATACTGCCCCGATGTTAAGCACGTAGTTGTTATCTTCAACCCCGCCGATGTTACAGCATTGACAGCTTTGATTCACTCAGGTCTCAAACCCAACCAGTTGACATCTTTGGCAGCCCTCGACTCTACACGTTTGCAGCAGGCTCTTGCTCAGGAGTTCGGCGTTGCTCAGGATAAGGTTACAGGTGCAAAGACATACGGTGGCCATGGCGAGCAGATGGCTGTATTTGCATCACAGGTTAAAATCGATGGCAAGCCTTTGTCTGAGATGGGACTCTCTGAGGAGCGTTGGGCTGATATCAAGCTCAGAACAGTTCAGGGTGGTTCAAATATCATCAAACTCCGTGGCCGCAGCTCATTCCAGAGCCCCTCATACTGCGCTATCAAGATGATTGAGGCTGCAATGGGTGGTGAGCCTTACACATTGCCCGCAGGTTGCTTCGTTGATTGCGAGGAGCTTGGCTTCAAGAATGTGATGATGGCTATGCCTACAACTATCGACGCTGATGGCGTACACTATGTTGCTCCTCAGGGTACACCCGAAGAGATGGCTTCATTGCAGACTTCTGTAGAGCATTTGGGCAAGATGCGCGACGAGATTATCGCTCTCGGCATCCTTCCTCCCGTAGAAGAGTGGAGCACATTGAATGCTAACATCTAATAAACGGCAGATATTGCTTTTTGCATAAAAAGATAGGCATCGGGCACTTTCCGGTGCCTATCTTCTTGTCTTGAAGGCTCTTTTTGTTCTTAAATTGGAAAAATTACTCTAAAAGTTTTGTGGATAGGAAAATTGTTGCTATTTTTGCGCCGCATTTCGTAGATAATTAAACAATATATATAAAATGATAGTAGTACCTGTTAAAGAAGGAGAGAACATTGAAAAAGCTCTCAAAAAATTCAAGAGAAAATTCGAGAAGACCGGCGTTGTAAAAGAACTTCGCGCTCGTCAGCAGTTTGACAAACCCTCTGTAATCAACAGACTCAAGAGAGAGCATGCTGTTTATGTACAGCGTATGCGCGATGCAGAAGAATAAAAAAGTCGATTTTTCTTGCATTTTTGATTTATAAGCTATATATTCGTTGCTGAAAGGAATTTCAGCAACGAATTATGTTTTTAGAAGCATTCATAACATATCTGCGGGTAGAACGTAACTGCTCATCGCACACGCAAAAAGCATATGCGACTGATATCAGAATGTTCGAAGAGTATCTCTCCGGTCTCGGCGAAGGGCTTACTCCGGTGAATTGCGATAAGGATGTGGTGCGTTGCTGGGTAGCAGACTTGATGGATAAAGGTTGTGCTGTGAATTCGGTTTGTAGAAAACTGAGTGCGCTGCGCGCCTTTTTTTCGTATCTGAAGGAGCAGGGCAAGATTGCAGAAAATCCTATGCTTGCAATTGTCGCACCTAAAAAACGTAAGCCTCTTCCGGTTTTTCTTAAAGAAGAGGAGATTGATGAACTTCTTGATGGTGCGGATTCGGACTCTGATTATATATATAAAAGGAATAAGACGATAATAGCTTGTTTCTATGAAATGGGCTTGCGTCTGTCTGAACTCTGCGGGTTGAATATTTCTGATGTGGATTGGTACGAAAATCAAGTTAAAGTTTGCGGTAAGCGTGGGAAAGAACGGATTGTTCCTTTCGGTTCTGGGTTAAGACGGATGTTGCAGGGCTATGTAGCCGACCGTGATGGTGTGGCAGGACAGAATGAAGATGCGCTCTTTGTTTCGTCGCGCGGATGCAGGATTTCTTCTTCTCAGGTTTATCGTCTTGTCCGGGAGCAGTTGTCGCAAGTCGCCACGGTAAAAAGGAAAGGGCCGCATACGCTCAGGCATACATTTGCAACAGCGATGCTGAACAATGATGCCGAACTGAGTGCGGTGAAAGAGCTTTTGGGGCACGAACAATTGGCGACAACCGAAGTTTATACTCATGTAACATTCGAGGAATTGAAAAAGGTTTATAAGAAAGCCCATCCAAGGGCCTAACTAAAATTATAGGAGGATATATTATGATAACAAGAATTCAGGCGGTTCATTTTGATGCATCGCAGCAGTTGCAGGAATTTGTAGAGAAAAAAGTGGCAAAGCTCGAAAAATTGTGTGAAGGAGCAGGTACGCTCGAAGTAACAATGAAGCTGATAAAGCCCGAAACGGCTATGAATAAAGAGGTGAGTCTTGATCTGACCGGAGCCGGAGTGGAGATGTATGTTTCTAAAGTTGCAGACAAGTTCGAGGATGCATTGTTGGAATGTATAGATGCTTTGAAGGCGAAAATCGAGAAAAATAAGGAAAAAAACAGATGATTTTGAAAAAAAAGGCTGAAAAAGTTTTGTAGTTAAAAAAAAAGCCGTACATTTGCAATCGCTTTAGGCAAGCAACGAATGCCAATTATAAGTTTCGATGCCTCTTTAGCTCAGTTGGCCAGAGCACGTGATTTGTAATCTCGGGGTCGTTGGTTCG
>JAFYLO010000166.1 GCA_017557045.1 Bacteroidaceae bacterium
GTTCTTAACCCATCGTAATACAATAAACCATACTACGCGAGGAAAACCCCTCCGTCTTCAAAAACTGTCGTTTTTGATAGACCTCGCAAGCTCGGCACTCCTTTAGGGAGCTAAAGCTCCCGTCGTCGCAAAGCTCGTGCAAACGAGAGCAGAATGTAAACTTGTTTATATTCTGCCGAGTGTAGCCGAGCTTCGCTTAAGCAAACATTGCTTATCACGCAATGTCCCCTTTAAGGGCAGGAACTTTTTAGACTAGTTGTTTATCCATTGAAGGATGGGGTTGTACTTTTTAGGTATAATATCGCATAATCATTTAATAAAATTCAAACAACTTCTTAGTATGATAAATTTCACCTATGTAACGCCACTGTTACATAGGGGAAATTTTGTTGTCTTATATCTGGTTTAATTTATATTCCCAAAGCTTTTATTGATGAACATCCCTAAGCAGGTCGTTCACTGTCTTTACGGGGTTGAATGTGATGAGGGGTACCTCTACAAATACCGTATTCCAGTCGCTCATGGCGCCGTTCCACAAGCCTGGGAGTTCCATTGCTTTAAGCTCGCGGCCGTTCTTTGATTTGTGTGAGATGAATCCTGTTGCGGGGTCTACATAGTCGGGGAGATTGAATTTCTCTCCTTTGTAGTTCTTCACTGCGCAGACAAGGTCTACGGGGTTGAAGTGTGTGCCCTTCTCGAACATCTCTTTTGCCTTTGCATCGCTCATGTCAATCTGTGAGCTTTCGAGAATCTGTAAAGATACGGTGCCGTCGCTGTTGTATGCGAGGAAGGGGCCTCCTCCCGGTTCGCCCACATTCTTCACCATTCCGCAGACGCGCATGGGACGGTTGAGCTTTTTGCGCAGATAGATAACGAGGTCGCAATCTTCGAGGTGTTTTATTTCGTTGCTGCGGCAGTAGAGCTTCTGTTGCACGAAGCGTATAATCTCCTCAATCTGTGCATGGGTGTATTTGCCCGAATCTATCAGACGCAGATATTCGAATGCCTGTTTCTGAAGGGATACAAGCACACCGGCAATCAGTTTCTTGTATGTTACGGTGTCGGCTTTGAGTCTGTCGGGGACTACATTGTCGATGTTCTTTATAAATACAATGTCCGATTCAATGTCGTTGAGGTTCTCTATGAGGGCGCCGTGGCCACCGGGACGGAACAACAGTTCGCCATTCTCGCGGAAAGGGTTGTTGTCGGCATCTGCGGCTATTGTGTCGGTGCTCTGTTTCTGCTCCGAGAAGGTGATGTCGTACTCTACGTTGAACATTTTTTCGAATTCGGGCTTCTTCTCAGCTACCAACTTTTCGAAGAGTGCTCTATGGTTGGGCGATACGGTGAAGTGCAGGCGCACCTTGCCCTCCATGTTTGCATACATTGCTCCCTCGGCGAAGTGCTCCTCTACAGGAGTGCGCTCCGTGGTGGGGTAGTTGTGGAATTTCAGCAGGCCTTTGGGCAGTGAGCCGTAGTTGAGACCTGTGGAGTCGAGCAGATTGAATACTATGCTTTTGTATTTTCCCTCTGCCATCAGTTCTTTTATTGATGCACCGTTGTTCTTTGTGCAGGCTGCGTCAAGCTCTTTGTAGAAGGCGAATTTTTCGATGTTCGAGAAGAATTTCTTTTCGAAGTCGGTCGAAGGTTCTTCTGCCTCCCCGTCGAGGAATGAGAATAGATCCTTGAACATTCTGCTTGCTGCGCCTGAGGCGGGAACAAATTTAACAACACTGTTGCCGGCCTTGCAGTATTCGTCCCACACTGCGAGGTAGCAGTCAACTTCTGCAGCGTCGGGGGTGAGTATGCCGTTGCCGACAGATGCTGTCGCTTCTATTTTAAGGAAAGGGAAGCCTGTTGCAAAGTTTTTCAACTGCTGTGCTACGCTCTCTTCGGAGATCCCTTTTTTCTCCAATAATGCTTTATCCTCTTGACTTATCATAATATATCTGATTTAGGTTAAAACTTCTATTTATCGGTATAGTGCAAACGAATGGGATATGAAGCTCGCTTCAATATCTTGTAACGAATGCCGCCTATATTCGAGGTTTACTGCAAATTTAATATAAAATCCAAAAACATCATAAAAAATAACGTATGCTTTTGGCGGTAGATTAAATTTTAGTTTACCTTTGCGCTTATACAGCGAAAATAGGCTGCACTCGCTTTGAATAAAAAAACAAGTTTTTTACTCGCTCGTTTGCACTATTTTTGCAAACAAGTATAGCAACGATACACCTACTTTGTTTAGAAACAAAAATTACAATGAATATGTCAGGAATTTTAGCTTTTTCACACGAAGATAGAGAGGCACTTAAAATGTTGTGCCGCCAATTGAGAGGAGAGGCTCAGGAGAAAATCACCCTCTCCGACTACAGATTCCTTAAAAGCTGCATCGACAAGGCTATTGCCGAAGAGAAGATAACAAGAGACCGTTTCGGGCTTAACCCTATAATCCTCGACCTTAAGACAGCCTACCTTGTTACGGGGGAGATTGGGCACAGACGCGACATAATCATCAGCATTGTGCTCAACCGCTGTATGCAGGCGGGAGTGGTTGACATCAAGGATGTTGACAACCGCTTCGGCAAGAATGTGAGCAATATCCTCACAAGCCTTGCCAAGATAAACGGTCTTTACGCGAAGAGCCCTACGGTGGAGAGTGAGAATTTCCGTAATCTTTTGCTCTCTTTTGCTGACGATATGCGCTTCATCCTTATAATGATTGCCGACAGGCTTGTGCTTATGCGTCGCATTGCCGGCAGCGACAACAACGAGGCTCGCCTGCAGGTGGCAAACGAGGCTGCCAAACTCTATGCTCCGCTTGCGCACAAGTTGGGTTTCTATAAAATGAAGTCCGAACTTGAGGATCTTGTAATAAAATATACCGAGCCCGAAGTCTATGCCGAACTTAGCCGGAAGCTCGAAGAGACTGCCGCCTCGCGCGAGGATTATATGAAGAATTTTATTCATCCCATTGAGAAGGCTCTCAAAAGCAATCCTCATATAAAATACCGCATCAAGGGCCGTACAAAGTCAATACACTCCATCTGGCAGAAGATGAAGCGACAGAAATGTTCCTTCGAGGGTATATACGACATATTTGCCATAAGAATAATCATCGACAGCGAGCCGGTCAACGAAAAGAGCGAATGTTGGCAGGTCTATTCGCTTGTTACTGATATGTACACGCCCAACCCTCACCGTCTGCGCGACTGGCTCTCGGTGCCGAAGAGCAACGGATACGAGTCGTTGCACACCACAGTGATGGGCCCCGAAGGCCGTTGGGTTGAGGTGCAGATACGCACCGAGCGCATGGA
>JAFYLO010000027.1 GCA_017557045.1 Bacteroidaceae bacterium
GAATATCTTGATGCTTTTTCCGTTGCCGGGGCGACGCTCGGCCGGTATTTCGATTTTTTGTTCGTTGTTGAGGTAGCGTGCCGTGAGGGTGTTGCTGCTGAGCATCGCTTCGGGTGTCCCCTGAAATACAACATTTCCGCCTTTGCGTCCGGCTCCGGGACCGAGGTCTATTATGTAGTCGGAACTTGTCATTATGTCGCGGTCGTGCTCTACAACTACCACTGTGTTGCCGTTGTCGCGCAGGGTTTTCAGTGAGTTTATCAGGCGGTCGTTGTCGCGTGAGTGGAGTCCTATGCTCGGCTCGTCGAGTATGTAGAGTACGTTTACCAACTGCGAACCTGCCTGTGTGGCGAGCCTAATGCGTTGGCTTTCGCCGCCGGAGAGGGATGCCGATGCGCGGTTGAGCGATAGGTATCCGAGTCCTACGTTGAGCAGGAATTGCAGACGGGAGATTATCTCTTTCAATATCTCTGTGGCGATGGCGCGTTGCTTGGGGCTGAGGTGCCGGTCGAGGTCGGTCAGCCATGCGTGCAACTCGCTTATGTCCATTGTGGAGAGTTCGTGTATGTTCTTGCCGTTCAGGCGGAAGTGCTGTGCTTCGCGGTTGAGGCGCGAACCGCCACATTCGGGGCAGGGCTTGGTTACTGAGAACTGTTCTGCCCAGCGTTGCTCTTTTGCCGAGGAGCCTGCGTCGTACTGCATCTGTATGTATTTTACAAGGCCGTCGTAGGTGGTGAGACCTTCCAGAATTGTGTCGGTGCCGGTGGCGTTGAGGGGTACGGGTGAACCGTAGAGCACTTCGTCTATCGCCTCTTCGGGCAGTTCCGATACCGGTGTTTCGAGGTCGGCATCGTAGCGGCCGAGTATGGTCTCTATCTGCTTGAAAATGGTGGACTTCTTGTATTTGCCGAGTGGGGCGAGGGCACCATCGTGTATCGACAGTTTGCGGTCGGGGATTATTTTGTCCTCGTCTACCTGTGTTACGGTGCCGAGACCTTTGCACTTGTGGCAGAAACCTTGTGGGGAGTTGAATGAGAAGTTGTGCGGGTCGGGTTCGTTGTAGGCGATGCCTGTTACGGGGCACATGAGACGCTTGGAGTAGTAGCGCACTTCGCCCGATGGCATTTCCATTATCATAATCAGTCCGTTGCCCTGTTGCATGGCTATCTTCAGGCTCTCTTTCAGGCGCTCGGTGTCGGCTGCGTCTACGGGCAGTTTGTCAATGACTACTTCGATGCTGTGGTTCTTGTAGCGTTCGAGTGCCATTCCGTGGTACATTTCGTGCAGTTCGCCGTCGATGCGTACGTTGAGGTAGCCCTTGCGCATCATCTGCTCGAACAGCTCCTTGTAGTGTCCTTTGCGGGCTTTCACAAGGGGAGCGAGCATGTATATGCGTTTGCCGTCATAATCTTTAAGAATAAGGTCGAGTACCTGCTCTTCGGTATATTTTACCATCTTTTCGCCCGACAGATATGAGTATGCCTCTGCTGTACGGGAGAAGAGCAGACGCATATAGTCGTAAATCTCGGTAGTGGTACCTACTGTTGAACGTGGGTTTTTGTTGGTTGTCTTCTGCTCGATGGATATTACGGGGGAGAGACCGGTAATTTCATCGACATCGGGACGCTCCATCCCTCCGAGGAAGTTGCGGGCATAGGCCGAGAATGTTTCAAGGTAACGGCGCTGTCCTTCGGCAAAGATTGTGTCGAAGGCAAGTGAGGATTTTCCGCTGCCGCTGAGTCCTGTGATGACGGTGAGGGCATCGTGGGGTATCTGCACATCGATGTTCTTCAGATTGTGCACGCGGGCACCCCAAACTTCTATCTTTCCATTGTTCTCTTCCACTGTTCGCTGCTTGCTAAGGGTTAGTTGTCTCTTCTATGTATCCTCGGAGCAGATTGACTGCCTGACGTATGTTGTAGTTGATGCCGTCGGCACCACGTGCCTGCACTACCACGTAGTAAACGCCGTCCTTGACGGGGGAACCTTTGTATGTGCCGTCCCATCCGCATGACTCGCATTCCATTTGGTCGATGCCCCATTTGTGGAGCTGTTGTCCCCAGCGGTTGTAGATGGCTGCCGAGAAACTGATTATTGACTTTACTTCGAATACGTTGAAGTAGTCGTTGATGCCGTCGCCGTTGGGCGAGAAGGCATTGGGGACTTTTAGAGACGATTCGCTGATGACTATCTGGAATGGTTCGTATTCGTATTCGAGGATGAGTTTGTCGTTGGTCTTGTGCGAGTAGGTTACATATAGCTGTACCATGAACGAGCCGGCTTCGTTGAAGTCGTAGTCGAGCTCTTTGTCGTATCGGGTGAGAAATGGTGCCGGCTCTTCGTCGCGGGTTATGCGCCATGTGCAGACGCAGGTGTAGTCGTCGTACTCATCGGCATTGGCGAGGAAGCGTGCTTTCAGAGGTGCTTCGCCTGTGTATGTCTCACCTTCGGAGAGCCATGTCTCTTCGCCGTTCTTGTCGGTTACAACGGCTTCGGGGATGGGGGCTTCCACCAATGACTGGGCCTGAAGCGTGTGTGTCTGTATGGCAAATAGCGCCAACAGTGCTATGAGTGTTATGTATATCTGTTTTTTCATTCTTCTTATTCTTGCTTGTTAGGGGTGCGTAATTAAGCCAATATGCAAAGGTAGCATAAAAATATAAACTTATCAGCCGATTGGCCGAGATTTAATGTTTTTTGATTATCTATCGGTATTTTCGATAGATGCTATCGTAAAAACCGAATATATTGTCGTGATATTATTGTAATAATATAAGTAACTTTGCACCGTATTTGGAAGATTTTAATAAAAACTACATTATAATCTAAAAAAACCGACAAATTATGTTTAAAAATTTTGCAGGCTTTTCGGTCTTGGAGAAAATCCAGAAGGATAAGCAGGAAAAAAAGAAAAAGCAGCTTCCTGTCAAGCTGATTAAGATTCTTGTAATCACAATCCTTAGTGCTACTGTTGCATTGTTGCCTTGTGAGGTATTCGGCATCGAGGGATTGACAGATGTTCACAAGCGTATCATTTCGCTCTTTGTGTTTGCTGCTTTGATGTGGCTTACTGAGGCTTTGCCTTCTTGGGTTACATCTATGATTGTGGTTACTGTAATGTTGTTCACAGTATCTACAAGTGCATTCAACTTCCTTCGTCCCGAAGATCCTGCGGCTGCTTCAGGATTGGTGCCTTTCAAGAGCATCATGGCTTGTTTCGCAAACCCCACTATCATGCTCTTCATCGGTGGATTCGTGCTCGCAATCGGACTTACAAAGGTTAAGCTCGATGTTGCTCTTGCCCGTTTCCTTCTGAAGCCTTTCGGTACACGTTCCGAGGTTGTATTGCTCGGTTTTATCCTTGTAACTGCCATCTTCTCGGCATTTGTGAGCAACACTGCTACTGCTGCCATGATGTTGGCTTTCCTTACTCCCGTATTGCGTCAGTTGCCTGCTGACGGTAAGGGCCGTATCGCTCTTGCGCTTGCAATTCCCATCGGTGCCAACCTCGGTGGTATGATGACTCCCATCGGTACTCCTCCCAACATGATTGCGCTCGATTACCTCTCTTCTATCGGTATGGGCATCAGCTTCGTTGACTGGACAATCAAGATGACTCCTTTCGTATTGGTACTTCTCGGTCTTTCATGGCTTTTGCTTCGCTTCATGTTCCCCTTCAAGCAGAAGAACATCGAGATTAAGATTGAGGGTGATATCGAGTGGAACTTCCAGACATGGTCGGTAGTATTTGCTTTCGCTGTAACAATCTTCATGTGGATGTTTGGTACAGACCTTTGGGGTGTGGATACTAACGTTGTTGCCATGTTGCCTATCGCTATCTTCTGTGCAACAGGTATCCTTACACGTCGCGATCTTGAGGAGATCAACTGGAGCGTTCTGTGGATGGTTGCCGGTGGTTTCGCCCTCGGTGTTGCCCTCAACTACAAGGGTGCTGAATGCAATAGCTTGAGCAACTTGATTGTAAGCTCTGTTCCCTTCGGTGAATTCTCTCCCATTGCTGTGATGATTCTTGCTGGTCTCATCTGCTTCGGCTTCTCTAACTTCATTTCTCACTCTGCTGCAACATCATTGCTCGTTCCCGTGCTCGGCGTTGTTGCTGTAGGTATGTCGGATGCTCTTGCAAATGTAGGTGGTGCTCAGGCTATGTTGGTAGGTATTGCTATCGCTTCTTCAGTTTCTATGATTTTGCCTATCAGTACTCCTCCCAATGCTATCGCTCACTCAACAGGCTTTATCGAGCAGAAGGATATGATGAAGGTGGGTATCACTATCGGTGTCCTTGGTCTTGTCCTCGGATATTTGATGTTGATTTTCATCGGTTTCTAATATAGAAACAGCATAATAACATAAATACATAAAGAGGCGTCGCTATATTGCGGCGCCTCTTTGCTTATTTAAATATGTTGTATAAATATTAAGTATTGTTATCCGCAGGGTGAATTTATGCAGTTTGTTGCATAAAAGCTTGTTTTTTGCCGAAAAATCGCTATCTTCGCAAAAACAGGATTTTAGTATATGGAATTACGACAGCTGAAATATTTTGTGATGAGCGCGGAGTATCTGAATTTTTCGGAGGCCGCCAAGCATCTGTTTATTACGCAGAGTACACTGTCGCAGCAGATTAAGCAATTGGAATTCGAACTGGGTTTTCCTCTGTTCACGCGCAGCAGCCGTCGCATGGTGCTCACCGAGGCGGGCGAGGAATTTTTGCCGTTTGCCCA
>JAFYLO010000167.1 GCA_017557045.1 Bacteroidaceae bacterium
CACCGAGCGAGGAACCACATTCGGCTATCAGGATCTTGTAGTGGACTTCCGCGGCATCCCGCAGATGAAGAAATTCGGCCATCCGGTGATAATGGACATCACCCACTCGTTGCAACAGCCCAACCAGACAGCCGGTGTAACAGGAGGAATGCCCGAAATGATTGAGACAATGGCAAAAGCAGCAATAGCAGTAGGCGCTGACGGTCTCTTCATAGAGACACACGAGAATCCGGCGGTAGCAAAGAGCGACGGCGCAAACATGCTTAAACTCGACCTATTGGAAGGATTGCTCGACAGATTGCTCAGACTCAGAGCCGCAATAAACTAACCACAATCAACAACATACAATATGGGGCACTCCGACAATTCACATCGGACTGCCCCATTATTTATTATTAGTGTCCGGTAAACGTATTTAAGTCGTTTAAAATTCAACATTTAAGTAACTACAAGCCCCAATTCTTTATTAAGACAAATTTAAGTCAATGATTGGAACTCCCTCGCCCTACTAAGCCTCACAAGCTCGGCACTCCTTCTATATAACAAAATGCTAAACCGCTGTGCTATAGAGTTTTTCGTTAAGCATATTCAATTTTCCTTTTTGTTATTTTCTATTCATTTTGAGGCGCGGCAATTCGGTACTTTGGAAAGCTAAAGCTTTCGTCGTCGCAAACATTGCTTATTACGCAATGTCCCTCTTCAAAAGGGAGGATGTCGTATATTAATAATTTTCAATGATTTACATTCCTCCTCTTGAAGAGGAGGTGGATTCAAAAACTTGTTTTTGAAGACGGAGGAGTTCAAAACATAAGCAGAATAGAAATTAACCGAACACTAATAATTATTTATACAAGGTAGCATAATGCGCAAAGCAATATACATAATAATATCAATATTATTCGTGTGGCCATGCGTCACACAAGCCGCATTATGCACCCACACCGACTACAACGACAGCATCGTACCTAAGTTGCTCGAACACTGCAACAGAGAAAAAGAAAGCACAAAAGAACAGTTCGGCAATCTCTACATAAAGCAACGGGTAGGTGTATTCAAGAACAACCTATTGCTCAACACATTCCCGGGAATGCCACGATTCGACAAGGAGACAAAGAACCACCTTACCGAACTGTTCTACCAATTCCATTACACCGACTACGGCATAATGGAACTGAGACGCAAAAGCCACAACACAACCTTCAAGCACGGCAGCGGAGAGATAGAACACATAACCGAATTCATAAAAGGCGTCCCGCTTATTCCACATCAGTTGCGAGATATATTTTTCCCATTGGACAAGGAGTGCTCAAGATACTACACATACACCGTCGATTCGGCAACCATCAACAACGGCAAAATACAGAGGCGAATATCATTCAAAAGCAAGTTTGACAACATAAGGCTTTTGGAAGAGGGATGGGTGTGGACAGACGACTCGTGCAACATAAGCGAACTATATATAAAAGGATGGGACGAACAGAGTCGCTACAAAGCAATATACACAATGGGAGCAGAACATGGAGAGAGAAACGTTGTAAAAAACGTACACATAGACATGGACTACAACTTTGCCGGCAACAAGCTGAGCATAGTGGCAGATGCCATATTCGACTATGTCTACGCACTCTCCTCAAAAAAAGCTACCAGCAACAACGACAAGTACAATCTCACAGGAGAGACAAATGTCGCATGGGACACCACCATTGTAGGCAATAGAAAAGAGTATGCCCGAAAGAACCGGAAGCTCGAACTTGACGACGATGAAAAAGCTATGCTCGGCGACTCCTCCACCTCCATTGGGAGAGAGTTGCCTGCAACCGTCTCCAAGAACAAGATGTGGGAGATAGGAGACAAGATAATAAGCAGCCACACATATTACTGGAATAGCGGCAGAGTAAAATTTTCTCCACTGATAGACCCTTCGCACATCGATTACAGTTCGAGCAGGGGACTGTCGTATAAACTGTCAATGAACCTCACAAACAATCTCAGCCGCAACCGCGAAATAAGATTCAAGCCACAAGTAGGATACAACTTCAAACAGAACGCCCTCTATTGGAACATCGACGGCAAATGGCTATACTACCCCTCCAAACTTGGAGAGATAGGAATTTCCATAGGCGAAGGAACGCACACATATAGCAGCGCAGTCCTCAACAAAATCAAAGAAATGAAGCTCGACTCACTCGACTTCAACAAATTGAATCTAAAGTACTTCCGCAATCTATACCTTGAGGCATCACACAAGTGTGAAATTTCCAACGGACTCACACTGCTCACCGGTCTCAACTTCCATCGCAGAGAGCTTGAACATGGCTCTGACAAGACACTTGAAAGCCATGGTGTAAAACTAAAAAGGAACTATAGTCAGTTTGCTCCGCATCTGCGTTTGACATGGCAGCCGGGAATGTACTACTACATGGACGGCAGACGAAAAGTAAACATAGGCTCGAAACACCCCACAATTTCACTGGATGTGGAACAGGGCGTAAACGGTATATTGGGTTCGAACAGCATATACACCCGTTCCGAGCTTGATGTGCAATACAAATTACCCCTCCGTCCCACCGTCAACCTATATATGCGCTTCGGCACAGGAGGATACTTCTACACGAAAGATGTCTATTTCGTAGACTATGCCTTTCTGAAAAGCAACAACCTGCCGCTCGAAAGAAGCGAAGAGCTGGGCGGAGTCTTCCAGCTGCTCGACTCCGAATGGTATAATGCTGCCAACAAATACCTGCGCGCAAACTTCACATACGAAACAGCCTACCATTCCCTGCAAAAGCTCTTCCCAAGAATAAAATTTCTGAAGAACGAGTACATATACTACAATATACTCTTCCTCTCGAAACTGTGCCCATACATGGAACTTGGCTACGGCGTTGCAACACCGTATGTAGACATGGGGCTATTCGTTAGCTCGCAAAATGGCAAAATGCACAGAATTGGCTACAAGATAAGCTTCTCTTTATTCTCTGATTAACGATTTTATAGACAAATTCATCTTTTTTTCATAAAAAAAACGCATTTAAGTTGTTAATCTCTATTATAATTCTTAATTTTGAAAATCGTATACTTGGGTATACTGTACACAGAGAATTTAAACAAACAAAAAAATAGTTGTAAAGATGAGTTATTTGCGATTTGAAAAGACGCTCATGACCAACCTCGAAGAGTCGTTGCCTAAAGAGATTCTGAGAACCAACAGGTCGGGAGCTTACCATTGTACAACCATTGTAGACTGTAATACAAGAAAGTATCACGGACTTCTTGTAATTCCTATTCCGGAGATTGACGATGAGAACCACGTACTGCTCTCTTCGCTCGATGCAACAGTAATACAACATGGTGCAGAGTTCAACTTGGGACTTCACAAATATCAGGGAGACAACTTCGCCCCCAGAGGTCACAAGTACATTAGAGAATACGAGTGCGACAAAGTGCCCACCACATGGTACAGGGTGGGAGGCGTTATTCTGAAGAAAGAGACACTTTTCGAGCACTACGAAAACCGCATACTCATACGATACACATTGGTGGACGCACACTCGGCGACCACATTGCGATTCCGTCCTTTCCTCGCGTTCCGCAGCGTACGCCAGTACACACACGAGAATCTGAACGTAAACCGCGATTACCAGGAGGTGGACAACGGTATCAAGACATGTATGTACGCCGGTTACCCCGACCTCTATATGCAGTTCAACAAGAAGAACAAGTTTGAATTCCAGCCCGATTGGTATCGTGGATTGGAATACCCCAAAGAACAGGAGAGAGGATACGACTTCAACGAGGACCTCTACGTTCCCGGATACTTCGAAATGGAGATAAAGAAGGGAGAGAGCATTGTCTTCGCAGCAGGCACAAAAGAGGTAAAGACACGCGGACTGAAAAAACTCTTCGAAGAGGAGATGGATGAGCGTACTCCCCGCGACAACTTCAAGCACTGTCTGATAAACGCAGCCCACCAGTTCACCAACCGTCAGAATGGCGAAGCATATATGCTCGCCGGCTATCCGTGGTTCAAGTGCCGTGCACGCGATATGTTCATATCTCTGCCCGGTCTCTCTCTCGCCATAGACGAAAGAGCAAAATTCGAGGAGGTGATGACTACCGCCTGCAAAGCTATACGCTACTTCATAAACGGCGAGCCAAACAACCTTAAAGTATACGAAATGGAGCACCCCGATGTCCTTTTGTGGGCCGTATGGTGCATACAGCAGTATGCAAAGATGGTATCAAAAGAAGAGTGCATTGAGAAATACGGAGCACTGCTGAAAGAGATTATGGAATACATCCTTTCGGGCAAGCACCCCAATCTCTCCCTGCACGACAACGGCCTGCTCTACACCAACGGACACGACAAGGCAGTAACCTGGATGAACTCTACAGTAAACGGCCGCCCCGTAATCCCCAGAACAGGATATATTGTTGAAATCAACGCTCTGTGGTACAACGCCCTCTGCTTTGTTGCAGAAATATTGGGCGAAAACGAATTCACCGGATCGCTCAAGAAGTTGTCAGAGACAACAGCACCCTCATTCGTAGAGACATTCCTCAACGAGCACGGCTACCTGCTCGACTACGTTGATGGCCGCATGATGGACTGGAGCGTTCGCCCCAACATGATATTCACTGCAGCATTCGACTACTCACCACTCAACTCACGCCAGAAGAAAGGTGTTGTAGACATTTGCTCAAAGGAGTTGCTCACCCCCAAAGGTTTGCGCTCGCTGAGCCCCAAGAGTGGCGGATACAACCCCAACTACGTCGGACCGCAGACACAGCGCGACTATGCCTACCACCAGGGCACTGCATGGCCGTGGCTGGCAGGATTCTACTTCGAGGCCTACCTGAAGATATACAAGATGAGCGCATTGGGATTCATCGAGCGCCACTTGATCGGCTTCGAGGACGAGATGACATCACACTGCATCGGTTCAATCCCCGAAGTATTCGACGGCAATCCCCCCTTCAAGGGCCGAGGCGCCGTATCGTTCGCAATGAACGTTGCCGAGATCCAGAGAACACTCTATTTACTAAGCAAATATAACTACTAATAGGAGGAACCTATATGAAAGTATTAATGTTTGGATGGGAATTTCCTCCCAAAATCTTAGGCGGTCTTGCCGTTGCCTCATACGGCATCACAAAGGGCTTGAGCCTGCAAGGCGATGTTGAAACGACATTCTGCCTGCCCAAGCCCACAGGCGAAGAAGAGAATTTCCTCAAAATCATAGGCATGAACCAAGTGCCTATCGTTTGGCGCGACGTCGACTACGACTATCTGAAGTACCGTCTGCCCAACTACACCAGTCCTGAGGAATATTACTCGTTCCGCGACCACATATACGCAGACTTCTCGTATATGCACGTAAACGACCTGGGTTGCATGGAATTTGCCGGCGGATACCCACAGAACCTGCACGAAGAGATCAACAACTACTCCATCATAGCAGGAGTGATAGCCCGTTCACGCGAATTCGATATAATCCACGCACACGACTGGCTCACATATCCGGCAGGCGTACACGCAAAGATGGTCAGCGGAAAACCCTTGTGCATACACGTGCACGCAACTGACTTCGACCGCTCACGCGGACAGGTGAACCCCACTGTCTACTCAATAGAAAAGAACGGTATGGATCATGCCGACTGCATCATGTGCGTATCGGAGCTGACACGACAGACTGTTATCAACCACTACCACCAGGATCCCCGCAAGTGCGTAGCGATGCACAATGCCGTTTATCCCCTCTCGCCCGAACTCGACGCAATACCCCGCGTAGAGCACCCGAAGGAGAAGGTGGTTACATTCCTCGGCCGCATCACCATGCAGAAAGGCCCCGAATACTTTGTGGAAGCAGCAGCTCTTGTGCTCAAACGCACAAAGAACATTCGCTTCGTCTTTGCCGGTTCGGGCGATATGTACGAGGCAATGGTAAATCTTGCAGCCGAACGCGGCATTGCCGACAGATTCCACTTCCCCGGATTCCAGCGTGGCAAGCAGGTGTACGAAGCATACAAGAACAGCGACGTATTTGTAATGCCATCCGTATCGGAGCCATTCGGTATTGCGCCGCTCGAAGCCATGCAGTGCGGCACACCATCGATAATCTCCAAACAGTCGGGATGCGGTGAGATTCTCACCAATGTAATAAAGGTAGACTATTGGGACATCAACGCCATGGCCGACGCCATCTACTCGATATGCACCAACCCGGCACTCTTCAAATATCTGCAGGAAGAGGGCAAGAAAGAGGTTGACGAAATAACATGGGAAAAAGTAGGCCTCAAACACCGTGCCATCTACGACGAATTAATAAGAAATTACAACAAATAAAGGGAGGTTCTACAAATTAGGTCGAGACGATTTTGAGTTTTATTTTTAGTAGATTTTTGATATTTGTAAGGGCGCGATGCGGGCATCGCAACTGAGCAAATATCAAAAAGATGCAAAAATAAAGCCAAAAGCGACCGAAATAGAATTCACCCCACAAAGAACATTAAATAACTAATTTATAGAACCTCCCTAAAATAAAAGGATATGAAAACAATCTGTCTTTATTTTGAGATACACAATATCATCAACCTCAAGCGCTACCGTTGCTTCGACATCGGCCGCGACCACTACTATTACGACGATTACGAGAACGAACGCACAATAAACGATGTTGCAGAGCGCTCATACATCCCTGCCCTGACCACATTGATAGAAATGGCAAAGAGCAACAACGGCGCATTCAAGGTTGCCCTTTCAGCATCGGGTGTAGCACTGGAGCAGTTGGAGACATACGCCCCCAGAGTTATTGAGCTTCTGCACGAACTCAACGAGACAGGATGCGTGGAATTCCTCTGCGAGCCCTACTCACACGGTCTCTCATCATTGGCAAACGAAGAGTGCTTCCGCGATGATGTTGAGCGCATGCGCGTCAAAGTTAAACAGATGTTCGGCAAGGCCCCCAAAGTATTCCGCAACTCAAGCCTTATCTATTCTAACGAGATTGGAGCAATCATTGCAGACATGGGCTTCAAAGGCATCCTCACAGAAGGTGCAAAGCATGTACTCGGATGGAAGAGCGCACACTATCTCTACCACTGCGCATACAACCAGAACCTGAAAGTGCTGTTGCGCGACTACAAACTCTCTGACGACATCAGCCTGCGCTTCAACAACTCCGAGTGGAACGAATACCCCCTCTTCGCCGACAAATACATCGGTTGGATTGCAGACATGCCCCAAGAGGAGCAGGTAATCAACATATTCATGGAGCTTTCAGCACTCGGTGTTGCACAGCCCCTCTCATCGAACATCCTTGAATTCCTTAAAGCACTGCCCATCTGCGCAAAAGAAAAAGGCATCACATTCTCTACTCCCACAGAGATTGTAACAAAGCTGAAATCAGTGGATGCAGTGGATGTACCCTACCCTATGTCGTGGACAGACGAGGAGAGAGACATCAGCAGCTTCTTGGGTAACATTTTGCAGCGCGAAGCATTCGACAAACTCTACAGTGTTGCCGAGCGCGTGCTTCTCTGCCAGGACCGCCGCATCAAGCAGGATTGGGACTACTTGCAGGCAAGCAACAACTTCCGTTTCATGACCACCAAGAACACAGGTATGCACATTGAACGCGGCATATACGATTCTCCCTTCGACGCATTCACCAACTACATGAACATCGTAGGAGACTTCATCGCACGCGTAAATGCACAGTTCCCCGAAGATGTAGACAGCGAGGAATTGAGCTCATTGCTAAAGATGATTGCCAACCAGAATGACGAAATTGCAGCACTCAACAAGGAGCTTGCAGCGCTGAAGAAGGATGCTCCTGCAGCCAAGAAAGAGCCTGCAAAAAGAGGCAGAAAAAAGAAAGAGGAATAATCCCGGACACCAATAAATAAAAATTGCGGAGATGCGTCATTAAACACATCTCCGCAATTTTTATTATATGATTATGCGATATTATACCTAAAAGAACAATTTTAACCCTTTATATTATTGAATTTCAATCAATAAAGCTCTCCCTCTTGGATAAGAGGGAGTACCCGAAGGGGGGAGGGAGTTTGAATGACTACAAATGCACAACTATCAAACTCCTCCGTCTTCAGCAAGCTGAATCCACCTCCTCTTATCCAAGAGGAGGAGTTTATATAAATTGTTAGAATGGGGTGTCCTATATCGAAATCACGTTAGTTTCCAACAATATTTCAATTAGGTAATAAATTTGATAATCATATTTTATTATCACCACGACAAAGCGCAAGATAAACGCACAAAAAAGCAGACTGCTCAATTCACAGTCTGCTTTTTTATCGGACAAGAAGCCCGTTTATTTCTTTATCACATAAGGCTTGTCAACAATCTTTTCCTCTGTATTGGGAGGAGAAACAATCAACAGAGAACATCCGTGAGGAGCAACCTCCTCTTCGTAACGGTCGCGAGGACCGATCTCTGCAACATCCTTCTGGCGCCATACATCGCGTACTGTAATCTTCTTGCTCCACAAGCCGAGTGTACGGGGAGTAAAGCCAATCTTCTTAGGCTCGGTAGATGTATTGAAGAGACCTACAGCGAGGTTACCGTTCTCAAGAATCTTCACATATACCACATAACCGTCGCCACGGAAGTAGGGAACGCCGCGCATACCCAACGGATCCTGACAGATGTCGTTGACCTCGTAGTTGCAGAGGAGGCTCAGTGTAAAGTCATCCATCTGTGCAATGTCGCAGCCGATAAGGAAGGGAGACGAGAAGAGCGCCCAGAGCGAAATATGAGTATACTGCTCATCGGGAGTAAGACGTGTGTAGTGGAGGTTGGGACCCCATCCTACCATACCTACGACAAGCATATCAGCATCAGCCCAATGGCCGGGGCCGCTGAATGCAGGCCAACGGTCCTGAGGACCGAAACCGATGCGTACAATGCTGCTCCATGTGTCGAAAATATCATCGGTAGTACGCCAGCACTGTGTAAGTTTACGCCATGTGCGTGCCATAGCAAAGGGATCGGAACCTGAGATACTGAGCGCGATGTCGCGGCCTGTAGCACGCAGAGCATCAGCCATCTCCTTAGTATAATAATAATCATTGGGGTTCCAGTCGTACTTCAGATAGTCAATACCCCACTCGGCCCACTGCTTGGCATCCTGCTCGGCAAACGAGTAGGCACCATGATAGCGGAAATAGCCGCTGTGCAATTTCTTGTTGGGATCTTCGAGTTTGTAGTTCTCGTCGCACACGCCCTTTTCAATCCACTCGTATTTACCTTCGGGGTTATCGCACTGTGTACCGATGTGTCCGAGATATGTGCACACCCAGGGTGCAGAGTAGATACCAGCCTTAAGGCCCATTCCGTGAATTTCATCCACAAGGCCCTTGATATCCTCAAACTTCTTGTTAGGCTGTATGGCATTGTACTTGCCACCGCGTATACCCTGCCAACCATCGTCGATGTTGATATATGTGTATCCGTAGTTAGCAAGTCCCTTGTCGACCATTGCTCTTGCCGAACTGAGCACTTTCTCCTGACTTACGCTCTTGCCCCAGCAGTTCCAGCTGTTCCAGCCCATAGGAGGAGTGAGCAGAATGTCCTCGCCTACAACGATGCGCAGGTCGCGCTCTGCTTCGCCGAGAGTATTCTTCGCACGGAGCTTCACATTGTATGTACCCTCTTTTTTAAGTACACCTGTGATGATACCGGTATTCTCATCGAGCTTCAACCCTTTGGGAAGGCCCTCAGCAGAGAATGTCATGGGACGGATACCGGTTGCAGCAATAGTGTAACGGAATTCCGACTTAGGACGCACACCAAAGACCTTTGCACTGTTGATACGCGGTGTATTGGGAGCAGGAGGTGTAAGTATGTACTTGCTGTTGTCGGGAGCCACCGCCTTTTTCTCCTGCGCTGATGACAGTTGAGGCATCATGGCCGCAACTGCGAGCGTGAGAACAAGAAATAATTTTTTACAATGTTTCATAGTATTATTTGTTTAAAATTAATATCATATTATTACCGCAAAGATAGTAACAAATGAGCAAAAAACATGAAGTTTACTTCAATCTTTTTTACAGCGAGTGCAGTATATCTTCGAGATTTATCTCAAATGTACAAATTTTATAAAATGATTATGCGATATTATACCTAAAAAGTACAACCCCATCCTTCAATGGATAAACAACTATTCTAAAAAGTTCCTGCCCTTAAAGGGGACATTGCGTAATAAGCAATGTTTGCGACGACGAAAGCTTTAGCTTTCCAAAGGAGTGCCGAGCTTTGCGAGGCCAATCAAAAACGACAGTTTTTGAAGACGGAGGGGTTTTCCTCGCGTAGTGTGGTTTATTGTAGTACGATGGGTTAAGAACCCCCTCCGAACTTTTTTCCGAGAAAAAAGTTCTCGTCCC
>JAFYLO010000005.1 GCA_017557045.1 Bacteroidaceae bacterium
CAACCAAAAAACTGGGATTACCAACATAAAGACTAAATTACTGCGCAAAGCAGTCATAACTGGAGTTAATTTGCTCATTTTTACGTAGCGAAATATTTGCCGGCACCATACAGGACAACGACCGCGGTACCATCATCGGTCGCCGCTCATTCGGCAAAGGTCTTGTGCAGCAACCCTTCGAATTCGAGGACGGCTCGGCTGTGCGCCTGACCATAGCACGCTACTACACCCCATCGGGACGCTGCATACAGAAGCCCTACACCAAAGGCGATGACGAAGAGTACGAAATGGACATAGTCAACCGCTACGAACGCGGCGAATTCTTCTCACAAGACAGCATCCACCAGAACGACAGCCTCATCTACAAAACACGCTTGGGACGCACCGTCTACGGCGGCGGAGGCATAATGCCCGACATATTCGTATCCTCGGACACCACAGATGTAACCTCGTACTACTCACAGGCAATCTCACGCCGTCTCATCATGCAATTCTGTCTGCACTACAGCGACGCCAATCGCAAACAGCTCAGCGGATTCGGCGGATGGGAAGCCATGCTCGCCCACCTGCAATCACAGCCCCTGCTTGACGAATTTGTAGCCTATGCCGACAGCAAAGGTCTCAAACGCCGATACAACAGCATAATGAAATCGCGAAAGCTCATTGAGCGCAGCATATATGCAAACATAATCTACGACATCCAAGGAATGCTCGAACATGTAAAATACATAAACACATTCGACCCCACAGTCCTCAAAGCAATAGAGGTACTCGAAGCAGGAGAATCATTCCCCAAAGCCCCAGAAAGCAATATCTAAGTAACGGGGAAAGCCCCAATAAAAAAGTGTGGAGTGTACGCGAGTACACTCCACACTTTTTTATTGGGAATAGATATTTATATATTATTCACCGTAAACCTTAGTAATCTGCTCTATAACAATACCCAAGCAATAGGTCTTTGTATATGAATCTACGTGAGAGATTTTGGTGATACCTGCTGATTTTGCAGCTTTGTCGATACCGTTCTCTGCACCCTTTGAACTCCAGAGACCAAACAAGTAAAGTGTGCTCTTAGCCTCGCCACACTTAGTGCCTACGGGGTTAGATGTTGCTGAAACGGGTGCTGAAACTGTTGCACAGCTGCTTGCAAGTGCACATGCAGCTACCACTGCCAATGTTTTAAATGTCTTTTTCATAATGTTTTATTTTTCGTTGTGAAATAATATGCGAATTTATCCATTTAAAAAAAAATAAACAAATTTTAATTGCTTTATTTTTTACCAAATAAGCACACGCTCTTCTGCCGGCAGGTAGAGTGAATCTCCCTCAACCACATTATACAGATTGTACCAAGCATCCATGTGCTGCAACATACCGTTTACACGTATTTTTCCTACAGAATGTTCGTCTTTAAACATCTCTTCGAGTTCATCAGCAGAATAATTGATACACAAACGCTGTGCATATCTTTTAAAGAATCTCTTTTGAGCCTCTTTCAACGCTTCGCCTGTTACACCGCTCTCTTTCATAAATTCATTCATAGCATCAAATGCAATGTTCAGGCCACCGAGGTCGGCAACATCTTCAGCGATGGTGCGCTCACCGTCTGTCAAAATACCGGGTGCAACTTCGAAAGTACTGATCTGTGCACTCAACTTATCGTTCAATGCAAAGAACTTCTCTTTGTCCTCGGCAGTCCACCAGTTATTTTCTTCGCCATATGCATCAACAGCAGAGCCATCCTTATCGAATCCGTGTGTAATCTCGTGTCCGATTACTTGATTTATATTGCTTATTACATAAGTTCGTCTACATTCTGCTTCTTTTTCTTCTTGGCATCTCGTTTGGCCTTTTTTGCTGCCTTCTTGTCGAGATATTCCGACCACGGCTCCACACCGGTTTGGATGGTAAAGTGATATTCGTTGTACGATTCATCCACATTCTTCACAGCCTTATAGTCGAATGTTCTCATACTGATGATATGCTGCTTCATATTTGAAGACGGAGGAGTTCAAAGCAAAAGCAGAAGAAAAATTTACCGGACACTAATAATAAAAAAAACATCCCGAACAACCAAATGGACTATTCGGGATATTTTTTATCTGCAATATGGTAACAACCTACACTCTTGATACCTGCTTTACACCTTTTACACCCTCAATCTTGCGTATAATCTTGTTCAGATGGCTGAACTCGTCGACAAGCAGAGTCAATGTGCCCGAGAAGAGCGAATCGTGCGAATCGATATTTATGCTGCGCAGAATAACATCCTTCTCCTGCGAAATCACCGAAGTTATATTCGTTACAATGCCAATATCGTCGTGCCCCACGATGCGCAGGTTCACAGCATAGAGTCTCTTGCCGTTGGCATCCCTGTCGCTCCATCGGGCATCAATCACACGCCACGGGTAACGCTCGCGCAGCTCCCGCGCATTGCTGCAATCCTTGCGGTGGATGGAGATACCATTGCTTATGGTTACGAAGCCGAAAATCTCGTCGCCGAATATCGGAGTGCAACATTTTGCGAACTTATAGTCGACACCCTTCAGATTGTTCTCAATCACAAGAATATCGCCCGACCCCATTCTTTCAGGCTCGTTGTTCAGCGTAAAGTCCTGCGCACTGTGTACTGTCTCGCTCGGAGCATCATCGCCGGCAAGCATCTCCTTATAGCGCTGCAACACCTCTGAAACATCTATATACCCATCGGCTACCTGCTGATAGAAGTCGGTCAGTCGCTTGAATCCCATTTTACGTATAAGTCTGTCAATCTCGCGCTCATCGAAATCAACCTTGTGGTTCTTGAACTTACGCTCAAGCGTCTCACGGGCAAGCGCTGCCTGACGGGCACCAATATCCTTCAATGCCTGTCTTATCTTGGCCCTCGCACGCGAAGTCTTTACAATCTTCAGCCACGCAGGCTTTGGCGACTGGCTGTTGGAGGTAACAATCTCCACCTGATCGCCATTGTTGAGCACATGCTTAAAGGGAACATTGCGACCGTTGACAAGCGCACCGGTACATTTGCTTCCCACACCCGTGTGTATGCAGAATGCAAAGTCGAGGATGGTGGCACCTTTGGGCAAATGGAAAAGGTCGCCCTTTGGAGTAAACACGAAAATATCATCCTTGTAAAGCTCCATCTTGAACTTTGTGTCCGAAACATCATCCTCGGCTATATGCTCAAGAGTGTCGCGGATGGATGCCAACAGATTGTCGAGCCCCTTCTCGCTCTTTACGCCCTTATAGCGCCAGTGTGCAGCAAGACCATGCTCGGCTATTGTATCC
>JAFYLO010000168.1 GCA_017557045.1 Bacteroidaceae bacterium
GATAATAATCACAACATGTCGGTACACCGCAGTTTCTGTTGCGGTGTACCGACAAAATTATAAACACAGATAATATTATGACAGGTTTTAAATTTCCTCAAAAGAGTCTGTTTTCGGAGCTTAAAGATTATGTAGGCATAACCATTGCTCTTGTAATCTATTCATTGGGATGGGCGTTCTTCCTGTTGCCTTACGAACTTGTATCGGGTGGCGTCGCAGGTATCGGTGCCATCGTGGAGTATGCAACCGGATTCCCCATCCAGTATTCGTTCCTTATAATCAACGCCGTACTGTTGATTGTGGCCATCAAGGAGCTTGGAATGAAGTTCTGCATCAAGACGATATATGCAGTGTTCTGCGTAACCTTCTTCCTCGGCTTCATTAAGGAACTGTTGGTAAAATATGAGTTCAACGCCCTGTCGGTGCTTGGCCCCAACGCCACATTCGAGGCATGTATCATCGGTGCTGCCTTCTGCGGACTCGGAATCGGTCTCTGCTTTGTAAACAACGGAAGTTCGGGAGGTACGGACATCATTGCCGCAGTGGTAAACAAATACCGCGATGTCAGCCTCGGACGAATCATCGTGTACATTGATATTGCGATTGTCATGAGCAGTTTCTTCGTTATCAAGGATTGCAGCCTGTCAAAAGTATTCTACGGCCTCATCACGCTGCTCATCTCCTCTACAATGATTGACTTTGTGATAAACAGCAACCGCCGCACAACGCAGTTTATGATATTCTCGAAGAAATATGAGGAGATTTCGGATTATATCACCACAGAACTGCACCGTGGCGTAACACTCCTCAACGGCATGGGATATTACAGCAAGGAGGATTCGAAAGTGATTGTAACAATGGTGCGCGGCAGCAGAGAGGCTTCCGAGATTCTGAGAATCGTCAAGGAGATTGACCCCAATGCGTTTGTATCGCAGGCGCGCGTATCGGGAGTATTCGGTTACGGATTCGATAAAATTAAGGTAAAATGAGACTTGTATTTGCAACGAACAACAAGCATAAACTTGAGGAGATGCGTGCCATACTCGGCGGCAAGGTGGAACTGCTGTCGCTGGCCGACATCGATTGCCACGATGACATTCCCGAAACAGCCGACACTCTCGAAGGCAACGCACTGATAAAGGCGCGTTACATCTACGACAAATACGGCTGTGCATGCTTTGCCGACGACACAGGTCTTGAGGTCGATGCTCTCGGCGGAGAACCGGGTGTCTACTCGGCACGATACGCGGGCGAGAATAACGATTCGGAGGCCAATATGCGCAAGCTGTTGCAAAATTTAACAGGAAAAAGCGAGCGCTCGGCACAATTTCGCACAGTTATTGCGTTAATAATAGAGGGGGAAGAGTTCCTCTTCGATGGTATCGTGCGCGGACGCATCAGCGAGGAGCGTATGGGCAGCGCCGGATTCGGATACGACCCGATATTCGTCCCCGACGGATACGAAGAGAGCTTCGCACAGATGGCTGCCGAGCAGAAGAATGCTATCAGCCACCGCTCACGTGCAGCCTCGGCGCTTAACGACTATTTGGAAACACTATGAAAAAATCACTCCTTACATCACTGCTATTACTCTTTACCACACTCGCCACATTGCAGGCCGCAATAGGCGAGTGGCAGGTGTATAATTCGTACCGCTACGCGACAAGTTGCCGCGCAGTGGGCGACAAGCTCTATGTGCTCAGCGCAGGAGCGCTCTACACCTACGGCAAGGAGGATGGCGAGATTCTCACCTACGACCATGTAAACACCCTCAGCGATGTAAGGATTGCAGCAATAGATTACAGCAGTGCGATAGATGCCCTTGTCATTGCCTACGAGAATGCCAATGTCGACATACTATACAGTGACGAATCGGTCTACAACATTTCGGACTTCAAGAACAAGACACTCGCCACAAAGCAGATAAACAACATACAGGTAAAAGATACCATTGCATACATCTCCACAGGATTCGGCATTGTAACACTCGACCTCAAGAGGCGCGAGTTCAGCAACACCTACACGCTGAATCAGGATGTAGTCTCTACAGCCCTCTACGGCGACTACCTGTATGCCTGCACCAACAGCGGACTCTACCGCGGCAAGCTGACAGACAACCTGCTTGACAAGAAGAATTGGAAACAGCTGTTCAACAACCCTCATGGTGCCCCCTATGCCATCAGCGCACTCGAGTGCTTCGGAGACAAGCTGTACTGCATACTGCCCAAGCTCGGCTTTTACAGCATGGACGCAGACGGTCGCCTCACACTGCTCTTACGCAACGAGAACGGAGTTGGTTTCTCGTACCTTAACATAGGCGAGAAGATGCTTGTAGGCACTCCCACCAAGCTCTATGTCTACGATTCGGCCGGGGAAAGCACATCATTTGCCCTCGACGGCAGTTCGCTCTACGTACACGAGGACGGCGCAGACTTATGGAGCTGTAACGGAGCAAAAGGCGTGTCGCGGCTGAAAGCCAAGGACGGCAAACTGGAAACACTCACAGCAGGCATACAACCCGAAAGCCCCATAAGGAACCATTGCGAATACCTTGCCTTTTCTCCCAACGGGCAGTTGCTTGTAGCAGGCGGTAATCTTAACTATTTCGACATCACATTCTACGACGGCACGGCAATGACCTTTGACAGCGACGAGTGGCTTAACTTCGAGGAAGAGGAGGTGAAGAGCGCTACCGGGCTCAACTACCAGAATATAACCTCGCTCGTCGAAGACCCGGCCGAAAAGGGACACTACTACGCAAGTTCATTCGGATACGGACTTTACGAATTCCGCGACGGCAAATTCGTCAAGCACTACAATCACGAGAATTCAGGACTCGAAAGTGTAAAAAGCAGCGGCAGCTACAGAGAGAGATACGTTCGCGTACCGCGCTTGAAGTATGACTCAAACGGCAATCTGTGGATGACAAATACCGGCACAAAAGATATAATAAAAGTGCTGAAAGCCGACGGCACATGGCAGCCCCTACACTACGATGCCATAGCCAAGCACCCCACAATGGTAGAAATGCTGTTCGACTCCCGCGGATGGCTTTGGCTAACATCGTTACAACAAGATGCCGGACTATTCTGTGCAAAGATGAACGGCACCCCGCTCGACACAAGCGACGATGAGACAAAGCTTATAACCGAGGTGTTCAGGAATCAGGACGGAGTAAGCTACGATATTTACCAGCTGTGCGCCCTTGCCGAGGACCGAAACGGCCAAATGTGGATAGGCACCGACAAAGGATTATTTGTATTGCAGAACCCCAAAAAATTCTTCGACACGAACGTAACCTTCACACAGATAAAGGTGCCTCGCAACGATGGCACAGGCCTCGCCGACTATCTGCTGTCGAATATCTACATCCAAGCAATAGCAGTGGACGGTGCCAACCGCAAATGGATAGGCACCAAAGACAACGGCATCTACCTGATAAGCGCCGACGGTCTTGAAACCATACACCACTTCACGACAGAAAATTCGCACCTGCCCTCCAATAGCATAGTAAGCATAGCAATAGAGGGCGAAACAGGCCGCGTGTACATAGGCACAGACAAAGGACTTTCGAGCTATATGAGCGACGCAACAGAGCCATCGCCCATGCTTAAAGAGAGCGCCCTGCACGCATACCCCAACCCCGTCCGCGAGGACTACACCGGGAATATCTCCGTTACCGGCTTTACCGAAGATTGCAACGTGAAGATTGTAGATTCGGCAGGCACGCTCATATACGAGACAACATCCACCGGCGGACAGATTACATGGAACGGTTGCAATATGCGAGGCGACCGCGTAAGCGCCGGCATATACTATGTGCTTGCATACGACGAGACAGGCGACGAAGGTGCAACAACCAAGATTATGATAATAAGATAATTACAGAAATAATGATTACTATAGATCAACTGAAAGATATCAAAGAGAGAACAGCTGCGCTTAAGCAATACCTCTCCATCGACGAGAAGATTATTCAGGTAGAAGAGGAGCAACTGCGCACACAGGCCCCCGGATTCTGGGACGACGCAAAGGCTGCTGAGGCACAGATGAAAAAGGTGAAATCGCTGCAAAGCTGGATAGATGGTTACAAAAGCGTCCACAACCTCACCGAAGAGGTGGAGATTGCAATGGAGATGTTCCGCGAAGAGGCTGTAACCGAAGAGGAGGTCGACGATGCTTACGCAAGAGCATTTGCTGCCATAGAAGAGCTTGAACTGAAGAATATGCTCCGCCAAGAGGCTGACTCCATGAGTTGCGTGCTGAAGATAAACTCCGGCGCAGGTGGCACAGAGAGTCAGGACTGGTCGGAAATGCTCATGCGCATGTATATGCGATGGGCAGAGGCAAACAAATACAAAATATCCACCATCAACCTACAGGATGGCGACGAGGCAGGCATAAAGACTGCTACCATACAGATAGACGGCCCCTTTGCATACGGCTATCTTAAAGGCGAGAACGGCGTGCATCGTCTGGTGCGTGTCTCTCCTTACAACGCACAAGGCAAGCGAATGACCTCATTCGCATCAGTCTTTGTAACCCCGCTTGTGGACGACACCATTGAGATTGTCATCAACCCCGCACTTCTGTCGTGGGACCTCTTCCGAAGCGGTGGTGCCGGCGGTCAGAATGTGAACAAGGTTGAATCGGGCGTGCGTCTGCGTTATCCGTGGCTCAATCCTGAGACAAACCAGGTCGAGGAGATTCTCATCGAGTGTACCGAGACACGCGACCAACCCAAGAACAAGGAACGTGC
>JAFYLO010000169.1 GCA_017557045.1 Bacteroidaceae bacterium
AACAAAAAAATCCCGCCGAGGCGGGACTTTTCACTATCGCATCAATTACTTGATACCAAGTTTCTTGCGGATATCCTTAGGAATTGCATTCTTGTGAACAACGATGTTCATTGTCTTGTAACGAACGAATGCCTTTGAAGCATAGTAGATGCCTTTGTATGCACCGCCCTGGCCCCATGAGTTCTTAACCATGTAGTACTCGTTGCCGAGCTGATCCTTTGCGATACCGTAGATCTGCATACCGTGGTCGTCTGTTGTCTCCCAGTTGTCGTATGCTTTCTGACGCTCTTCCTGTGTAACCCACTTCTGAGGCTGGGGCTTTGTGTGGAGCTTCTTCTCAGCAGCGGGGAGGTTGAGCCAGTGTGCCATGTCGGAACCGCTCTCCTTCTGTGCCTGTACTTCGTCGGGGAGTGATGCTACGCTGTTGTTGAAGGCGGGGCTTACGTCGCTACCCCATGCGATGGTGTAACCTTCGTTGATTGCATAGTCGAATACCTCCATAAACTCATCCAAAGGAAGGTTGTATGAGTGTGCCCAACGCCAGTTGTCCTGGATTTCGAGTGCAAATGTTGTGTAGAAGGGGTGGTGTGTGTAAGATGTCAAAGAGATGTAGTCATCTGCATTGAGGCCGAGTGATTCGTAGAATGACTTGGGTGTGTACTCCTTGCCGTTGTATGTGAATTTCTCGGGGCGTTTGCCAAGGTATATGTCGTGGATGGCTTCGATGGCTTTCTTCCAAAGAGGCATGCCGTTTGCGTCTGTCTGAAGGCTCTTGCTCTTGCTCTCTGCGATACCTTCAACAACTGCGTTGCTTACTATTGTGAGCTCGCCGTGTACACTGAGTGTGTCGCCGTACATTACACCGGGACGCATCTCTGCTTCGGGAACAAGACCGAATGTCTTCATTCCGTACATTACATCGTAGAATGAACCACCCTGAGAGAATGATACATCGCCGTGTGTGCGAACTGCTCTGTCGGCGCGATCGAGGTATGTGTTGTGTACGATGAACATTTCGCTGAGGTCGAACTCGCCTTTGCCCATACGGATAAGCTCAGACTCGATGAAGCCGAGACTTGAATAACACCAACATGTACCTGCACGGTGCTGGTCTTTAACACTTGTGATGGGGTTCTCTTTTACTACTGTAAATTGGAAGCCCTCTTTTTTCTCCTGAGCGAATGAGCCCATTGAGAGCAGCGCTGCAGCTGCCAAAAGGATTGTTTTCTTCATGTTTTTTATTGTTCTGAATTGTTTGAGTTTTTCATTGCTTCGCTTATGAGTGCTTCAAGCTCGTCCGAGAGTTCGGGGTTGTCGGCTATGAGCTGTTTGGTGCGGTCGCGTCCCTGTGCCAGCTTGGTGTCGTTGTAGCTGTAGAATGAACCGCTCTTCTTTATAACGCCGTATTCCACGCCGAGGTCTACAATCTCGCCTGCGCGTGAGATTCCTTCGCCGAACATGATGTCGAATTCTGCCTTGCGGAAGGGGGGAGCAACCTTGTTCTTTACTACCTTCACGCGCACCTGGTTACCTATTGCGTCCTCGCCGTCCTTGATTTGTGTTACGCGGCGTATATCAAGTCGGACTGATGAGTAGAATTTCAGCGCGTTACCTCCGGTGGTTGTCTCGGGGTTGCCGAACATTACTCCAATCTTCTCGCGCAACTGGTTGATGAAGATGCAGGTGGTGTTTGTCTTGCTTATCGCTGAGGTGAGCTTGCGCAGTGCCTGCGACATGAGACGTGCCTGAAGACCAACCTTGTTGTCTCCCATTTCGCCTTCGATTTCTGACTTGGGTGTGAGGGCTGCTACCGAGTCGATGACGATGATGTCAATCGCTGATGAGCGTATGAGCTGTTCGGCAATCTCCAATGCCTGCTCGCCGCAGTCGGGCTGTGAAATGAGCAAATTGTCGATGTCCGCTCCGAGTTTCTGTGCATAGAAACGGTCGAATGCGTGTTCGGCGTCGATGATTGCTGCTATGCCACCGTTTTTCTGTGCTTCGGCTATCGCGTGTATAGCAAGGGTTGTCTTACCCGATGATTCAGGGCCGTATATCTCGATTATTCGTCCGCGGGGGTATCCGCCTACGCCCAATGCGTTGTTGAGGGCGATGGAGCCGGTGGGGATTACATCAATCTCTTCGACGCTGTCGTCGCCGAGCTTCATGATAGAACCCTTACCGAAACTCTTTTCTATCTTGTCCATCGCCGCTTGAAGTGCTTTGAACTTCTCTGATGCGGCGGTGATTTCTATTTCTTCTTTTTTTGCCATTATTGTTGATTTTTACTGTTCAAGGTCTTTGTCGGATTCCCTATATCAGGAGTGGGTGTGATGAATACAATTTATGTGTATATGGTTGCTGTACACATTTATTGTATTTTATTGCAAAGATAGTACAAACGAGTGAAAGTTCCTATAAGCGAGTGAATAAAAGTTCACTTTTATTTCCAACGAGCGTAGCGGAACTTGGGCGTCAGCCAAATATACAAAGCTTGCTTTGTTTCACGAAGCTACTCCCGTTCGGCAAAGTAAATGGATTTCCTTTGCTCTCACTTAATCGTAGCTTTGATATATTTCCCAACGAGTGCAGTCTATCTTCGTCGTTTACGACAAAGATTATTACAAACGAGCCAAAGTTCCTATAAGCGAGTGAATAAAAGTTCACATTTATTTCCAACGAGCGTAGTGGAACTTGAGCTTCAGCCAAATATACAATGTTGTTTGGATATTATTAGTGTCCGGTAAATGTATTTAAGTCGTTTAAAATTCGATATTTAAGTAGCTACAAGCTCCCATTCTTTATTAAGATAAAGTTAAGTCAATGACTGGAACTCCCTCGCCCTTTGGGCACTCCCTCTTCAAGCTAATCTTTGGACGCATCTTTAGCTTTTATATCTTTTGCTAATCTCTTAAAATAAGAAACTTAAAAAAGCTGTCCCTCTTAAAGGGGGACGAGAACTTTTTTTCTTAAAAAAAAAGTTCGGAGGGGGTTCTTTACCCATCCTACAGCAATACCCCCTGCTACGCGAGGAAAACCCCTCCGTCTTCAAAAACTATCGTTTTTGAATCCACCTCCCCTTGAAGGGCAGGAACTTTTTTAGTAAGCTATTTTGTTGACATTTAGAAATATAGCAAATGTCGATTTAAAATAAATGTGTCCAAAGATTAGCTTTTCAAGAGGGAGAATGTCGTATATCAGTAACTTTCAATAATTTACATTCCTCCTCTTGAAGAGGAGGTGGATTCAACAGCGTCAGCGGTTGAAGACGGAGGAGTTCAAAACATAAGCAGGATAAAAATTTACCGGATAACAATAAATTTAAAACAGTTTAAATACGTTTACCGGATAGCAATAATAAAAATATAATGGCGTGCGCTTGATTCAAGCGCACGCCATTATATTGTGAACTGTCTTTTTCTTATTTAAGAGCGAATGTCTCTTCGCCTTCTGCATCGAATGAATATATTTTGTCCTCGCGGAGCAACCAACCGAGACCTAAATAGAGTTCTTTCTCTTTCAACTTTGCAGCAGTTTTGATTTCTTTAAGGGTCATACCTTCTGAACCGTTAAGCGCATTCCAAATGCGACCTGCGATTTCTCCAGCCTTTTCTGTCATCATAATTTTGATAATTAAATTTTAATGTTTTGATTTTCGGGCGCAAAGGTACTGCATGTATTCCATATAACAGTTTTTTGCGTTTAAAATTAAACAATATTTAACTAAATTATAGGGTAAATATTGGTGATTTGACTAAATGTTTACAATTGAATCACTTTTAGGCTGTTAAATTTTATCCTTTGTGAAAATGTGAGATAGAAAATGTTCTATAGGGAGGTTCTATAAGAAGCTGTTTGAATTTTATTTCGGAATTATTTGAGAGGTTTTTTGAGTAGATTTTTTTTATTGTTTTGCAGGGTATAGCGGGCTA
>JAFYLO010000170.1 GCA_017557045.1 Bacteroidaceae bacterium
CGGCCCCCACGGCGACACAGGTCTCACCGGCCGCAAGATTATCGTAGACACATACGGCGGCAAGGGAGCACACGGCGGTGGCGCATTCAGCGGCAAAGACCCCTCAAAGGTTGACCGCAGCGCAGCATACGCAGCACGCCACATTGCAAAGAACATGGTAGCAGCAGGCGTTGCCGACGAGATGCTCATACAGCTCTCATACGCCATCGGTGTTGCACAGCCCGTAAGCGTATTCGTAAACACATACGGCACAGCCAAAGTAGCCATGAGCGACGGAGAGATTGCAAAGAAGGTGGCACAGTTGTTCGACCTGCGTCCCAAAGCCATCGAAGAGCGTCTGAAACTGCGCAACCCCATCTACAGCGAAACAGCAGCATACGGCCACATGGGACGCACACCCGAGGTTGTAACAAAGACTTTCAGTTCGCCCTACCTCCCCTCAAAGACAATGGAAGTGGAACTCTTCACATGGGAGAAGCTCGACTATGTGGATGCAATCAAGGAGGCATTCTCGCTGGCTATCTAACAGGCAATCAATCAACAGAGAGGAATGCTCGGACTTAAAGACCTGATAAACAGATACAGACACAACAAAGGCTTCGGAGTGCAATCTCCGAAAGCCTTTCATTTCGTCACATCCGTACTCAGAGAGAAGCATCCTTATTACGCCTACCAACAGATAAACAGCATTGCATCAAAGTGCGGTGGCAGAGCCTCGCACTGCAGAATGCTGTTCCGCATAACCAACTATGCCCGGCCGTGCAACATAATAATGTTCGCACCGCAAGGCGTCGCAGCCTGCGCCATAAGCTCTGCCGCACGCAATGTACCCGCATACATCCTCAATGCCAAAGGGACAGCCAACAGCCCCGAAGCGGCAAAGATTCTCGATGAGCGCGGATGCGCCAAGCACAGCGGCGACATAGGACCGGTGCTCGAAAAAGAGAAACAGATAGGACTGCTCTACGTGGGTCGCTCCTTCTCCTACGCATCGGTAGTTGAAGAGGCGATTAAACATACCACCCCCGATTCTGTTATTATCGTAGAGGAGATACACACTACACCCGAAATAACAAAATGGTGGCAAAGCATCAAGGAGCATCCCGCAGTGGTAGTAAGCTACGACCTCTACAGCATGGGCATACTCTTCTTCGACAAGAAGTACAAGAAGCAGCACTACACACTGAAAATGTAGCAGCAAGAAGCGAATGAAAAAGGCGCATATATACACCACAAAGGGCGACTGCGGCGAGACCTCGCTGCTACATGGCGAGCGAGTGCCGAAAGACAGCATTCGCGTGGAGGCCTACGGCACAGTGGACGAACTGTCGGCTGTACTCGGATTCCTGCAAGCCGAAACGGAGGGCAACGACTGCTCGGCAATGCTTGCCGAAGTACAGAATAATCTCTTCGCCATAGCAGCCACACTCTCCGACACTGCCTGCCCCGAAGCAGCCATAGGCACAGAAGCGGTAAAAGCACTGGAGAGAGCCATTGACAGCCTCGAAGAGACACTACCACCGTTGAAAGGATTCGCCCTCCCCTCCCCCGTTGGCGCATCACTCTGGGCAAACCTCTGCCGCACAGTGTGCCGCAGAGCCGAAAGACGCATAGTAACCCTTGCCCACAGTGAAAATATTCCACCGAAACTGACAGAATATATGAACCGCCTTTCGGACTATTTTTTCCTGCTGTCGCGCCAACTTGCATCCGGCAACGAAAAAATATGGAAAAGTCCTTGCAAATAAGGCAAAATGCTATATTTTTGCAAACTCATTTAAGCACATAGCCTGTTTAGGCAAAGATGCTTAGGAACAAATATTTAATAACAAGATAATTTAATTAAAGATATGTATTGGACACTTGAACTTGCATCGAAATTGGAGGATGCACCCTGGCCCGCAACAAAAGACGAGCTCATCGACTACGCAGTACGTTCGGGCGCACCTATGGAAGTAATAGAGAACCTTCAGGAGATAGAGGACGAAGGAGAAACATACGAAAGCATCGAGGACATTTGGCCCGATTACCCCAGCAGCAATGAAGACTTTTTCTTTGACGAGGAGGAGTATTAAACATTCAATCAAGGTAAATCACCTAAATATCAACAATTTACAAAGACCGACGGGGCAGTCCCCTCGGTCTTTTTTGTCTAAATACTGCCCAAAAACTGCCCGAAAATGAGGCGAGACTGCCCAAATACTGCCCTGAACTATTACCCAATTTTTATAAGAAGAGGAGTAGTAAGTTGGGGGATGAGAGACTGCCCAAACGCTGCCCCAACGCTGTCCTGACCGCTTTTTGCAAGAAAATGGGCGGACTGACAAGGCTGCTCATAAAAGTCAAATATATCACCTATAATTTACTGCTTACACTGCCCAGAAAATGAAAAAGGACAGAACCGAAGTCCTGTCATAAGCGGTGTAAATAATAATAATTATTATTCTTCTTCTTATCTTATAAATGTTTTCTACAAAATTGGGGTGATAAAATTAGTGGTAGATTATTTGTAAATTCGATAGATTGTTACTACTTTTGTTACGGCGGTAAAATTTACAGCAGTAACAATAAAACAAGATGGTATGAAATTTTATAATAGAGAGCACGAAATAGCAAAATTCCGAGAAATCCGAGAGTTATCATACAATGACCACTCTCGACTTACAGTGGTAACTGGTCGTCGCCGTATCGGTAAAACATCACTCATTGGTAAAGCAATGGGCGATGAGCAGTTCATATATCTATTTGTTGGTCGAAAGAATGAATCGTCACTATGTGCTGGCTACTGTAAGGAAATAGCCTCAAAGTTGCGGGTATTTGTTCCTGCGATGAACTCATTCCAGGAGGTGTTTCTCTTCCTAATGCAGCAGGGTGAGACAAGGCATTTCACACTTGTCATTGATGAATTTCAGGAGTTCTTCAATATCAATCCAAGTGTTTATAGCGACATACAAAACTATTGGGACCAGTATCGCTTAAAAACAC
>JAFYLO010000171.1 GCA_017557045.1 Bacteroidaceae bacterium
TTCTATTATCGGCAAGTTATAAATCCTTATTTGTTGGCAAATATAGTATTTCTTGCCGATATCGGCAAGAAATACTATATTTGCCAACAAATAAGGATTTATAACTTGCCGATAATAGAATTATGGAATATATATCTGTATCAGAATTTGCAGAACTACATGGAATTTCGCAGCGTACGGTACGTAATTATTGCGCTACCGGCAAGATAGAGGGTGTACTACTGATAGGCAAGACATGGAGTATCCCCCGAGATGCGGAACTGCCCAAACGCAAAAGTGGCAAACGCAGACTGATGCCATTGCTGGCTGTGTTGAGACGAGAAAAAGAGGCGGGGCTTAAAGGTGGAATTTATCACCGCACACAAATAGACCTCACATACAACTCCAACTACATTGAAGGCAGTCGCCTTACCCACGAACAGACACGGTATATTTTCGAAACAAACACCATTGGATTTGAAGGCGAAAGCATCAGAATAGACGATATTATAGAAACAACCAACCATTTCCGTTGCATAGACTTTATCATTGAGAGAGCCGAAGAACGGCTGACTGAAAAAATCATAAAGGAGTTGCACAAGATGCTGAAGGCCAATACCTCGGACAGCCGCAAGGAGTGGTTTGCTGTAGGAGAATACAAACACCTGCCCAACGAAGTCGGTGGCAACGAAACAACTGCCCCGGAAAATGTGCATAGTGAGATGCAGGCACTTCTCAAGGAATATAACTCGATAAAACAAAAATCTTTGGAAAATATCATCGACCTGCACCAGCGCTTCGAGTGCATACATCCGTTTCAGGATGGCAATGGTCGCGTTGGCAGGCTTATAATGTTCAAAGAGTGCCTTGCAAACGGCTATGTGCCGTTCATTATAACCGACGAACTGAAAATGTTCTACTATCGCGGTTTGCAACAATGGAACAACATACGCGGCTATCTGCTTGATACCTGTCTTACGGCTCAGGACAACTACAAAACATTACTCGATTATTTTAGAATCGAATATTGACGCCTATCCGATTCATTGATACCTATCAGATTATCAAGTGTGCATTTTTTGCACACTTGACACTAAAAAGCACCGACACACGCTGTTTTTCACCGTTTGCGCACTATATTCGCACCATAATATATAAGACGCACGTATATGCATAACTATCACATTCTGGCAATAGACGACAACGAGGCGCTGCTGCAAACACTGAAACTTATATTGAAGAAGGAGTTTGCAGTGGTTGGAACAGTCCGACACCCCAACCTTGTCCCTGCCATACTCGCCGGCGGCAAGGTGGATGCCATACTGCTGGACATGAACTTCGACAAGGGCAGACTCGACTGCGAGGAGGGACTATATTGGCTCAATGCAATAAAAAAGCGTCCCAATCCCCCGGCTATAATACTGATGACAGCCTTCGGCGACATTGATATTGCCGTACGCGCCATGAAGCAGGGTGCCGACGATTTTGTAACCAAGCCATGGGATAACCGCGAACTTATAGAAAAGATTGTGGCTGCGATAGAAAAGCGGAATAACAGCGACAACCGACAGAAACAAGAGACGGAAGAGGATAGCACCCCGACACTGAAGGAGATTGAAGAGGAGCGACTGCGCAAAGTGCTGAAGGAGACCGGCCGCAACATAACAAAGAGTGCTGAAATTCTGGGAATTTCGCGCCGCACACTTTACAACAAGATAGAAAAGTATGGCCTATAGCAACTACCGCATACAGCTGGCAATGCATCTTGCAGCCATAATACTCGACAGCGTGGCTATCACATTGATTGCCGTCTACACAGGCGACATTGTGTGGCTGTCGATACCCATTGTATTGCTCATTATGCTGATATTCGGCACAATCAGATTGGTACATTTCCCCATTAAACAGGTAAGGATGTTCCTGTTGTCGATACAATGCGGGGAGCACATGATACGCTTGCCGATAGTCAAAGACCGCATGCTGCGCGAAATGCACGACAACATGAACAGGATACTTACACACTACCACGAAAATGAGCGTGCAATAGAGACAAAAAAAATATATTACGACCGTATGTTGCGCATAATGACACACGAAATACGCAACACGGTAACGCCCATAATAACCCTATCGGACTACTACACCACGAGCGACGAACCTGTTGAACAGGCAGAAATAAAGGAGGGGATGACTATAATAAACACACAAAGCAAAAACATCAAACGTTTCCTCGACTCGTACCACACACTGACACATCTGCCGCCACCCTCGCCGACGGAAATATCTATTCCTCTGCTTTTCGGCGAAATGCACAAACTGTTCGACAAGGAGTTTCCCGCCGTAAAATTCACTGCACATTGCCCGGACATAGAGATTGTTGCCGACGCCTCGGAGATACGCATCGTTCTGAGCAACCTTCTGCGCAATGCAATGCAGTCGGCATCGGAACACCCCGACGGCAGCGTCGAACTCCGCGCTACGTTGTGCGAAGGTGTGCCATTGATTACCGTCACAGACAACGGCGACGGTATTCCGGCAAGCCGCATGGAGGAGATATTCCTACCCTTCTACAGCACCAAAGAGCATGGCAACGGCATTGGACTGTGCCTCAGCCGTCAGATTATGAGATTGCACGGCGGTGAACTGATAGCTGAGAGCTATCCCGAAAAACGCTATACCATCTTCACAATGAAGTTTTCAGACGAAAACATTCATACACAAAGTACAAAATAACTGCAATATTTCCGAACAATTAGAAATTCATAAATTCGGTCTGTCGTTATTCCTGATTCATACCTTAAATCTTTGGATGCGATGTATCAATCCAAATTTTCAAGCATCAAGAAATTTCTCAAATGCAGGTGTGTGATGCCATTATCGTCATTGCGAGTAACGCCCGGTGTCATTGATACTACATATTTGGGATAATTATCATTTATATTATGTAGATTCCCAAATTCTCGTTCTCTGGTTTCATCATTCGCAATTAAATACGCCGCCTGAATGTATATTCGTTTGGTTCCGGCTTTCTTTGTACAAACAAAATCTATTTCGCCTGCTTGCAACTGACCGACATTGACTTTGTATCCCAAGCTGATTAAATGTTGGTAGACAATATTTTCAATAACCTTTTCTATGTCGCCTTCACGAGTGCCTTCCGCTTGAGCGTTTCGCAGTCCATGGTCTTCAAAATAAAATTTATCATTACTTTCAAAAAGACGTTTGCCATGAATATCGTACCTGTTTACTTTATGTATGATATATGCCTCCTCAAGATGTTGAGCATAATCGATAATCGTATCCGAAGAAACATTTGTTCCTTGCGACTTCATGTATTTGGATATGCTTGAGGCTGATATTATCTTACCAATATTGTCTGCAATAAAGCTGGTCAACTTCTCCAAAAAAGAGACATTGCGGATGTTGTTTCTGGAGATTACATCCTTTAGAAGCACGGTGTTCAAAACATCGTTTTGATACTCCATCGCATCATCTTCATCCAATCCCATTTTAAGCAGACCGGGAAGACCGCCAAATTGGATATATTTAGTCAACGCATCGTCTCCGTCTTGCAAATTATGAAATTGCAAGAACTCTTTATAACTTAGCGATTGTATATAAATCTCTTTGTATCGACCGGCAATTATCGTACTGAGCTCTTTACTAAGCATTTTAGCATTGCTACCGGTAACTATAACCTCTGCATCGGGTTCGGTTATATAACTTCTGACAGTACGCTCAAAATCCTCAATCTCTTGAATCTCATCAATGAGGATATAGTTCATTTTTCCGGTTTGATAATGAGCATCAATGTAAGCATTTAAATCTTGATAGGTATTGATGTAATCAAAAGCTTTCTTTTCCTTGTCAATATAAATTATATTGTTATTCTCATCCTTAGCTTTGATATCACGAATCATCCTCAGCGTATAACTCTTACCTACACGCCTCTGCCCTGTCAAAACAATAATAGTATCTTTACCAAGATATTTCTCTATCTTATTCAAATAATGTTGCCTGAGTAATATTCCCATATCGTTCGTAATTGATAACAACCGCAAAGATAATAATTTTATCGATTATAATCGACAAAACAAGTTAAAATACAACATTTATCTTCCATAAACGAAGAAATTTGTTGCCTATTGTTGTTTTCCATCTAACAAGCACCAATGTTTATGCAAAGCAACCCTGTTCGAAAATTCCCAAAAACATCTTCCCCACAAGAACCAAACGAATCTCCGGTTGTTCTATATACAACCGGATAACCCGCCGAGTGCGCAGACTTTATAACGTAAAGTGAGTGGCGGGTTATCGCGGTTGTCTAACAAACTGTTTCTAAATACCATGAAGATTGAAAGCATTATAGGACGGGAGATATTGGATTCGCGCGGCACCCCCACCGTCGAAGTGGAAGTTACACTGAACGACGGCACACGCGGCGTAGCATCAGTGCCTTCGGGCGCATCTACGGGAACACACGAAGCTGTGGAGCTTCGCGACAAGGAACAATCGCGTTTCCATGGAAAAGGTGTGTTAAGGGCTGTAGAGAACATAAACGAAAAGCTTGCGCCGATGCTCGTTGGCGAGTCTGTTCTCAAACAGAGGAAAATAGACGGAGCAATGATTGCAGCCGACGGCACAGTCAACAAGAGCAAGATAGGTGCCAATGCAATTCTTGGCGTGTCGCTCGCAGTGGCACACGCGGCAGCAAATATGCTGCATCTCCCGCTCTTTCGTTACATAGGAGGCGTCGGGGCGCACATTATGCCTGTGCCCATGATGAACATCGTCAACGGCGGTGCACACTCAAGCGCCCCGATAGCCTTTCAGGAATTTATGATACGCCCGGTGGGGGCAGCAAATTTCCACGAAGCCGTGCGCATGGGTGCAGAGGTTTTCCACGAGCTGAAACAACTGCTCAAAAAACGAGGACTGAGCACTGCTGTAGGCGACGAAGGAGGCTTCGCCCCCGACTTCAACGGAATCGAGGATACGCTCACCACGATAGTTACAGCCATCGAAGAGGCAGGGTATGCTCCGGGACAGGATATTACAATCGCACTCGACTGCGCCTCGTCGGAATTCTACAAGGAGGGCGTATACGACTATTCAAAATTTGACGGCTCAGGCAGGCGCCGCACATATACCGAACAGGCCGACTACCTGCAATGGTTGGTGGAAGAGTATCCCATCGACTCCATCGAGGATGGAATGTCCGAGGAGGACTGGAAAGGATGGCAACTGCTGACCTCGCGCATAGGAGGGCGCTGCCAGCTTGTTGGCGATGACCTTTTTGTTACCAACCGCAAATTCCTACGGCGCGGCATAGAGGAGCGTTGCGCAAATGCCATCCTCATAAAACCCAATCAGATAGGCACGCTCACCGAGACGCTCGACACCATAGAATATGCCAAGCGCAACGGGTATGCAACCATCATAAGCCACCGTTCGGGAGAGACCGAAGATGTAACGATTGCCGAACTTGCCGTAGCAGTAAATGCCGGACAGATAAAGACAGGTTCCATGAGCCGTAGCGAGCGCATAGCAAAATACAACCGCCTGCTACACATAGAAAACTATCTTGAAACAGCGGCCCGGTACTGCGGCAAAAGCCGGTAACTGCCAACATCAGAAGAATACTGCTGCAACCTCCATAGACACCCTGTATGTCTATGGAGGTTGCAGTGTATACATAGGCTTAAAGCATAAATTATGGAATCACTGAAAAATAATTAAAAATGAACTTTATTTTAACAACAAAATACATTAACTTTGCAATCACAAAAGATTTCACAGATTCATTTTATTAAATAAAATAAGGCCTTATGCTAACACTCGACAGAATCTATCATGCAGCCTACGTTCTTCAGAACGTAATCAGACGCACAGACCTCATCCATGCGCCTAAGCTCAACCCCGCAAGCAACATATACCTGAAGCCTGAGAATCTTCAGCTTACAGGTTCGTTCAAAATCAGAGGCTCATACTACAAAATTTCGCAGCTTTCTGATGAAGAGAAAGCCAAAGGAGTAATCGCCTGCTCGGCCGGTAACCACGCGCAGGGTGTAGCTCTCGGAGCAACAAAGAACGGTCTTAAGAGCATCATCTGTCTCCCCAGCACAGCCCCCATCTCAAAAGTAGAGGCCACAAGAAACTACGGAGCAGAAATCTGCCTTGTAGACGGTGTATACGACGATGCCTACCAGAGAGCTATTGAACTGAAAGAGGAATACGGATACACATTCGTACACCCCTTCGACGATGTATCAGTAATTGCCGGACAGGGAACAATCGGTCTTGAACTTATCAACCAGTTGCAGCAAATCGATGCAGTAATAGTACCCATCGGTGGTGGCGGTCTTATCTCAGGTGTGGCATATGCAATCAAGTCGCTCAACCCCAACATCAAGGTGTACGGTGTACAGTCAACAGGTGCTCCCAGCATGTTCAACTCCATCAACAACCGCAAGATCGAGCGTCTGAAATATGTATCGACCATCGCAGACGGCATCGCAGTGAAAGAGCCCGGAGTAAACACATACGACATCTGCAACAAATATGTAGACGACATTGTAACCGTAACCGACGACGAAGTATCATCTGCAATCCTCAGCCTCATCGAGCAGCAGAAGCTCATTGCAGAAGGCGCAGGTGCTGTATCAGTGGCAGCGGCGATGTTCAACAAAGTACCCATCGAAGGCAAGAACACAATCTGTCTCGTTTCGGGAGGTAATATCGACGTAAACATCCTCGACCGAGTAATCAAGCGCGGTCTGCAGACAGCCGGAAGAAACTGCGTACTTACAGTGGAGCTTATCGACCGTCCCGGACAGTTGATGAAGGTGTCAAAAATCATTGCAGACAACGGTGGCAACCTCATCGGCGTACACCACGAGCGTTCAAACGCAAACAGAGATATCAACGGATGCTTCCTTCGCATGAACCTCGAAACACGTAACTTCGAGCAGATCGAAAACATCAAGAAGGCCCTCACAGACGAAGGCATACACATCTGCCAATAATCACAACAGTATAACCATTAAAAATAGAATCATGATAAAGAAAGTTCACACAGACAACGCGCCTCAGGCAATCGGTCCCTACTCACAGGCAATCATCTGCGGCAACATGCTCTTCACATCAGGCCAGATAGCAATCAACCCCGCTACAGGCGAAGTTGAGGCAACAGACATCGAAGGTCAGACAACACAGGTAATGAAGAACCTCGAAGCTGTCCTCACAGAGGCCGGTACATCATTCGAGAACGTGGTGAAGACAACATGTTTCCTCAAGGACATGGGCGACTTTGCAGCATTCAACAAAATCTACGGCGAGTCATTCACAAGCAAGCCCGCACGTTCATGCGTAGCAGCAAAGACTCTCCCCAAAGATGTTCTTGTTGAGGTCGAGGTAATTGCATTGATTAAATAAGGAACAATATCCAATAAGGAAAATAATCTCTCTTTTTTGCCGCAGACAGCCAACAATGCGGCAAAAAAGAGAGAAATTATTGTCGCACCAATCGTGCAAACCCCGTCAAAATCAATTAAAACAGTTTATCTGCATAAAATTTAACTACTTTTCTTGTCTATTCTGAAAAAAAAAGCTAACTTTGCAAGCCGTAAAAGCAGACATGCACAGATTAGTAAACAACAAATAACATATAACGATGAAAAGAACATTCCAGCCCTCTAACAGAAAGAGAAAGAACAAGCACGGTTTCCGTGAGAGAATGGCGACAAAGAACGGTCGTCGCGTATTGGCAGCCCGTCGAGCAAAAGGACGCGCTAAGCTGACAGTTTCAGACGAGTACAACGGAAAGAAAAAATAACAGACATTTCCTATAAAAATGCCTTCTTGATTTCACAATCAGGAAGGCATTTTTATTTCCCCACCCTCAACCACAAAAAAGGAATACATTGCCACGATAATGAAAAACACAAGCAAAATAAAGCAATTTTAACAACCAAAAAGACATAAAAAGGGACAAAAAGGCATTCGTTGTATTATAAAAAGGAAATAACTTTGCAATGGAATTCACAAACAACAACAAATGAAAATAAAAATACACAAAAAACACGAATCCATTGCAGCAGAACTAAAGAAAATCCCCGACCGTCAATACAAAAGCATACACACTTTCCGCAACAAGCGCAACACTGTAGAGCTTGTAGAGATAAACGGCACAACCTTTGTCATCAAACAATACAAGGTTCCCAACATCTTCAACCGTATAGCATACACATATTTCAGAAAAAGCAAAGCACAAAGAGCCTACGAATATGCACTGAAGATACTGAGATGCGGCATAAGCACACCCTTCCCGGTTGCATACATAGAGACCACGAGAGGCGGGCTCTTCCACACAGGTTACTTCATATCGGAATATATACCCCATCCCACCCTCGATACATGGAGAGAACAGGAGCACAGCGAAACAGAAAACACAAAACTTGCAGAGGACTTTATAAACTTCACCATCGACCTGCACGAAAAAGAGATACTGCCTCTCGACTACAATCCGGGCAACATATTCTATTACAAGGATGAGAAGAGCGGTGAGTACAGGTTCGCCCTTACAGACATAAACAGAGCAAAATTCGGCAGACTGTCGCGCTACAAGGACACCATGCACTCGTTCGAACAGTTAGGATTGAGTGCACAAGAATTGTACACGATTTTAACCGAATATTGCAAACGGCGCAATCTCGACATCGAGGCGTCGCTTTTTGTCGTACTCTACTACCGCATTAAAAAACGGATAAAAAAGATGATAAAACAAAAAGCAAAAAAGCAGCATAGCCGAAAGCAGCACAAAATTCATTGCTGAGTAGAGACAAAATTTGTACAGCAATTTCCACTTATCATATATTTGTTGTATCTTCGCAGGAATAAAGCACAAAACAAGAATATATGAAAAAGTTCATCCCCCTACTCATGCTCCTGCTCGTAACTGCAGCAGCACCTGCACAACCGCTCGAAGGAAACAGCAAGAAAAGCGACAAGACTGAATACTGCATAGGCAAAGTCCCTGTAGTAAACGGCAAAGTAATATTCGAAGAGAAGTTGCAGGCAAAAGGCAGCAGCGCCGAAATACTCGCCAAAGCGCAGCAGTGGATAGAGAAGCGCTTCTCGAACGAGGGAGTAATCAAGTTCAAGAAATACGACTCTGAGACCCCCGGCACACTTACTGTAAAATCGGAAGAGTACATAACATTCAGCAAAAAGTTCTTTGTACTCGACCGCACACGCATCACCTACTTCCTTGACATAACAGCCCAGGACAACAGTTGCACCATGAAGATGTACCGCATAACATATTGGTACGACGAAGAGTACAAGGGCGGACAGCACTTCACTGCCGAGGAGTACATCACCGACGACCAGGCCTTCAACAAGAAGAAGACCAAGATGCTGAAAATCCCCGGAAAGTTCCGCAAAGGCACCATCGACCTCAAGAACAACATCAAGCAAGAACTTGAACAAGCTATAAACTGACCGTGAACACAATCGACAAGATAAGAAACATACTCAACATACTGTTTATGGTAGGAGCAGTAGTAACCATACTGCTCTACATAACAGTAGATAGCCGCGAACCATTCTTCTACGCCGGCCTTGTATCACTCACCTTGAAAGTAGCCGAATACATATTGCGCTTCATCATCTGAGAATCAATGAAAAGGATACTCACATACATAACCATACTTCTCACACTTCCCCTGACGCTCGGTGCACAGGGCATAAATGACAACATAGAGAGAGGCGACAACGAAGAGGGCTTCGGGGGCGGCGCCGTATACAGCCCATTCAGAAAGAACCAGCGCGACACCACCAAGACCGAACTCAATGTACCTCAGGAGATACGCCAGTGGCACATAAGCGAACTTTTGGGAGAGGTTATCCCCGTAAATGCCGACACCCTGCAACACCTTTACCAAAACTGGCATAACACCGATGGCATGAACGGAGAGTACAACTACCTCGGTAACATGGGTTCACCACGATTGACAAGAATATTCTTCAACCGCCAAGCCATTCCCGAATTCAGTTTCCTCAAACCGTATGACTATTTCATGACCCCGGTAAACCAGTTCTACTTTACCGACACAAAATCGCCATACACCAACCTCAGCTACAACAATTCGGGCGACAAAATCACCGGCGACGACCGCTTCAGGGCCTACTTTGCCACCAATGCAGGCAAGAAATTCGGTGCAGGATTCCTTTTCGACTATCTGTACGGACGAGGCAGATATGACAGCCAGTCTACTGCATTCACCAAGTTCGGACTCTACACTTACTACAGAAGTAACAAATATTCAGCATACCTGCTCGCCACACGCGACCATATAAAACTCGCCGAGAACGGTGGTATCACAGATGACGAATATATCACCAATCCCGAAAAGACAGAAGCGGGAAGCAAGAACTTCGGCGCCAACGACATACCCGTAAACTTCAGCAAGACATGGAACCGTAACGAGGTATATTCGCTTTTCCTCACCCACAACTACAGTCTCGGCTTCACACGCGAACGTTCCATCGAAGGCATAGACACAACAACAGTAGCCGCCACCGACACGCTTGCAACCGCACAGGTCGACGATGGCCCCATATACGAATTTGTCCCCGTAGCACGATTCATCCATACGCTCAATCTCAACCAGGACAACAGAAGTTACATCAACTATCAGCAGCCCAAGAACTACTATGCCGACACCTATCTGCCCTACGATTCGATAGACAAGACAAAGAATCTGAACATAAAGAACACATTTGGCATTTCACTGCTCGAAGGTTTCAACAAATGGGCAGTAGCAGGGTTGACAGCATACGCAACATACGACTTCCACCGCTACACTCTGCCCGACACACTGCCCGGCAGCCCGGCTGAAAGACTTTCAAAGACAAACGAATACACCCTAAGCATCGGTGGAATACTGCAACGCAGCAAAGGCAAGAACCTCAACTACAAACTGCGTGGAGAGACAGCCATAGCAGGCGAGGATCTCGGCGCATTCCTCCTCGAAGCAGATGCCAACCTCGATTTCAAGTTGAAAAAGGAGGATGCCTACGTCAACGCAAAGGCATTCATAAAGAACAGCAACCCCTCGTTCTACTTCAGACACTACCACTCGGAACACTTCTGGTGGGACAACAGTCTGAGCAAAGAGTTCCGTACACGCATAGAAGGAACAGTGGGAATAGAGCGTCTGCGCACCAAACTGTCTGCAGGAATAGAGACAATAAAGGACTACACCTATCTGGCCAACAGATCCATCCCCAACGCTGCCGGCAACGGATTCCTCAACAGGATTGCAGTGGCACAGGAGAGCGACAACATACAGGTTTTCTCGGCCACCCTCAATCAGGACTTCAAATTGGGTATACTGCACCTCAACACAGAGCTGACCTATCAGAACAGCAGCAACAAGGAGGTTTTGCCACTGCCCGAATTAAATGCATACGCCAATCTCTACATCAAGTTCAAGATAGCCAAAGTGCTCAACACTGAACTTGGTGCCGATGTACGCTACTTCAGTTCGTACTATGCTCCCGACTACTCACCAGCATTGGGACAGTTCTATCAGCAGAACCAGTCGGATAAGATTGAGATAGGCAACTACCCCATCGTGAATGTTTACGCCAACTTCCTTCTGAAGCAGACACGTTTCTACGTGATGTACCACCACATAAACGAAGGAACAGGCAACATGAGATACTTCCTCGCACCGCACTACCCCATAAGCCCGAAAGCGCTGTGGTTCGGTCTCTCATGGAACTTCTATAACTAATTTGTAGTACCTCCCATATATGAACAAGATAATAAAATGGGGCTTCATAGGCTGCGGCGAAGCGACCGAGAAGAAGAGCGGACCTGCATTCAACTGCGTCAGGGAATCGACCGTAGTTGCAGTGATGGGACGCGACCAGGAGAAGACAAAGGCCTATGCCAAGCGCAACCGCATATCAAAGTGGTACACCGATGCACAGGAACTTATAGACGACCCCGAGGTAAACGCAGTCTACATAGCCACCCCTCCCTCTTCGCACGCCACATATGCCATCATGTCCATGAAGGCCGGCAAGCCTGTATATGTGGAAAAGCCACTCGCCGCCACATACGAGGACTGCGCCCGCATAAACCGCATATCGCAGGAGACAGGCGTCCCATGCTTCGTAGCCTACTACCGTCGCTATCTGCCATACTTCAACAAAGTACGCGAACTTTTGCCGCGTATAGGTAACATTCTCAACGTGCAGATACGTTTCGCTGTCCCCCCGCGCGACCTCGACTTCAACCGCAGCAACCTTCCGTGGCGAGTAATCCCCGACATTGCAGGCGGAGGATACTTTTACGACCTTGCCTCGCATCAGCTCGACTTGTTACAGGAGATGTTCGGTTGCATACTGTACGCCGAAGGATATTCTACCAACCGTGGCGGACTCTACAAGGCAGAGGACACAGTGAGCGCATGCTTCAAATTCGAGACAGGCATTCCCGGTTCAGGCTCATGGTGCTTCGTTGCGCATGAATCGGCAAGGGAGGACCACATAGAAATTTTCGGCAGCAAGGGCAGTATAAAATTCTCGGTATTCACATTCGAGCCTATCCAGTTGCAAAGCAGCGACGGATGCGAAGAATTCCAAATACCCAATCCTCTGTATGTTCAGTTGCCGCTTATAAAGAACATTGTTGAGCATTTACAACAGAGAGGAGTATGTACCTGCGACAGCATAAGTGCCACCCCTACAAACTGGGTAATGGATAAGATTTTAGGGAAAATAATATAAAAATCCCTCCTGGACAGAAACATTCTGTAACGAAAAACGTACTGTATATAAATGAGATACAGCACAACATATAATTTATTCATTCGAAAAATGCTGACAGCTGCAATATTGGTGTTGCTGTCGGCTACAGAGGTTCTGTCGCAAAATATTATCCATATAGACTCGCTCGGCATACTCAAATATCCCGGTTACATATTCGACTACACACAAAAAAAGATAGAATCCACAAACAAGGTCATCTACAAGCATCTTGACGAAAAAGATACTCACTACGTCACACCCAACCTCTATAAGTGGACCTTCATGGCGCAGTACAGCAACTGCTACGAGTATTACAAATTTTCGGCAAAAAACAGTTCGCAAAGCATTAGTCTCTCGCCCGACACGCGCAACAAATTGGGCTTTTATGTAGGATGGCGGTGGATATTCCTCGGATGGTCATTCGACCTTGACAGGCAAAACACCAAAAACGATTGGAACTTCAGTTTTTACACCTCAAAGGTAGGCATTGATGTATTCCACCGAAAGACAGGCGACAACTTCAGGATACGCAAACTGACAGGATTCAACGACCCTGTCAGCGGTGCAGAAATAGAGCCTTACGGACAGCTGTTCGACGGTGTATCAGTAGAACAGAGCGGAATAAACCTCTACTACATATTCAACAACAAAAAGTTTTCCTATCCTGCCGCATACAGCCAAAGCACCAACCAACGCATAAGTTGCGGCTCGTTCATCATGGGAATAAGCTATTCTCGTCAATCATTCCATCTTGATGCCTCGAAATTCGACAGCAACATAAGGGAAGCAATGGCACCTTCGATGAACTTCAACCAGGTAAAGTACACCGACATGAGCATAAATGCCGGATACTCCTACAACTGGGTATTCGCAAAGAATTATCTTGCCAACATATCGATAACACCGGCGATAGGCTACAAGCACTCAAAGATAAAGACCGACGACGACCGCTCGATACTCAACAACATAAATGCCGATCTTGTTTCACGCGCAGCCATTGTCTACAACAACAGCCGCTACTTTGTGGGGGCATCGATAGTGTCGCACACATACACCTACCACCGCTCCGCACTATCTATAGTAAACGGATTCGGAGTTGTCAATGTATATACGGGTGTCAACCTCTTCCGCAAATGACATAAAGAGATTAGCAAAAATCTAAAAGCTAATATCTTTAACATACTAAAAACACTGTCCCTCTATTGAAGAGGGGCAACGCGGAATGGAGCGTTGCTTGCGACGACGAAAGCTTTAGCTTTCCAAAACTATAGCAAGCGAGTGAATGGAAGTTTACTTACATTCACAACGAGCGCAGCATAGTTTCGATAATATCAAAGGAGTGCCGAACGCAAGTGAGGTCTTCCTTTTTTCTTGAAAAAAGTTCGGAGGGAGTTCCAAGACCTATAGTAGAGCAAAAAACATGCGATGAGAAGAGAACTCCTCCGTCTTCAACCGCTGATGCGGTTGAATCCACCTCCTACATATCCCCTACAATCTTCGCGGCTTTCGCCCAATATTCCACTTCGCGGTAAAGCTCTTCCGAGCCGCGGGGAACGTGTAGTGTAGCATTAGTATTGTAGTACAGAGGCGGAATCTGCATCGGCACTGCATGAGGACAATACACATCCTTCAGACTATCACATTCGAACAGAATATATTCGCCCATCGTCTCCACCGAAGTAGGGATGGTGAACGACCTCAGACTCCTGCATCGCCAGAATCCACCTCGGTCTATCGCCTTCAAGGTCGATGGCAATGAAACCTCTTCCAGTCTTGTACAGAGGGCAAAGGCATCCAGTCCCAGCCTCTCCACACCTTCGGGAATCTGCACCTTCTTCAGCCATGTGCATTCAACAAAAGCATTCTTGGGAATCTCCTTGAGGTTGCTCGACAGACGCAGGCTCATCAGTGTATGCATACTCTCGCAGCAGTGTTCGCCAATCTTCTCCACGCTCTCAGGGAGATGCATCGACTGTATCCTCTTGCAATGTGCGAACGCATAGTTGCCAATCTCCTTCACCCCCATAGGGATATACACCGACCCCGCGTCACGCCATGCAAAAGCCCTGTCGGCAATGGCCACCGTCGTGTACTCCTTACCCTTGTAGGGCGCCTTGTCGTGTATGAATATGCCGTCTACTCGCTTGCCGCCAACAGCCATGCAGGTGAGACTATCCTCCGACAATATGCGGTAGTGTGTATTCTCATGCTCAAAGTCGTACTCCAACGGGGTGAGATACCATTGCAGACGCTGTTTCTGAATGGCATAATCAGCGGTCAAACTGAACTCGTACAGTTTTGTGCCTATTACCGCCAATAGCGTAAGAGCAAGGGTTATCAATGTCCAACGCACCCATTTGCGCTTTTTAACCATAGCCCTCAGCACCTCGTCTACATTCGCATATCTGTCCTGCTTGGCAGGCTGCGTGCATCGCTCTATAATGCGCTCTATGCGAGGCGTTACGTTCACGCATGCCGCCTCCTTTATGTGTCGCATCAATAGTCCCAACGCGTAAATATCCGTCCGCGCATCCACCTCTTTGTTGCCGCCATCGCATAGTTCGGGTGCGGAAAAGCTTTTGTTCGTGCCTGATGTGTGGCTGTAGGCATCGGCGAAGCAGAATCCCAGGTCGATAATCTTCACATCGTTGTTAACCTGAGTGAGCATCACATTTTCGGGTTTAAGGTCGAGGTGTGCCACATTTGCTGCGTGCAGCGCTTTCAGACCGTGCAACAGCTGAATGAACAGTTTCTCGAAGTTCTTTTCCTTGGCAAAGTATTCGGGTTCCGAGGCCAGCTTCTCGTCAATCGTCAGGCCGTTCACATGCTCCATCAGTATGTATGTGCCCTCGGCATTCTCGCCTATAGCCTCGTATTTCACTATATATTTGCTGTCGATGCCGTGTCCCACCTCATACTCCTTGCGGTAGGCCGAACGGTAACGCCAATCATCCTTCAGTTCCGGGCGCAACTGTTTCATGAAGTACTCCTTGCCATCAATGCGCACAATGTACACATTGGAGGTAGCACCCCTCCTGTTCAAGGGTATCACCTCCTGGGTATTGCTGTCGCCGATAGCCACAGAATTGGCATCTCCTTTAAATATATAGCTCATTTTTTTAAGAAACCTAGTACATGTAGTGTGTTGCACATTGGAATTGCAAAGTTATGTAACATATTTTAAATTTTATCTTCGTAGCGGAGAAAAGTACGTATTGCAGGGGAAATGTACTAAAGTGTACCGATTGTGTGGTTCAAATCGAACGTCAGAAACCACAATTTAACGTGAGTTCGATATAAGACACTCTGCCTTTCAATCGTTAGCATAAACTCCTCCTCTTGGATAAAAGGACATTGCGTAATAAGCAATGTTTGCTTTATGCGAAGCTCGGCTGCGCTCGTTTACAATTGCAAGCAAGCTCGCATTGTACTCGCTGGCACGAGCTTTGCGACGACGGGAAAATTCGTGCAAACGAGAACAGAATGTAAACTTGTTTATATTCTGTCGAGTGCAGCCGAATTTAGAAATATTCAACTTTAGCTCCCTAAAACTATAGCAAGCGAGTGAATGGAAGTTTACTTACATTTACAACGAGCGAAGCATAGTTTCGATAATATCAAAGGAGTGCCGAGCTTGCGAGGTCTATTCAACTGCGACAGGTTGAAGACGGAGGAGTTTGAAACATTTGCTTGCGTCTTTATTCAAACTCCTTCCCCCTTCGGGTACTCCCTCTTGGAATCCAAGAGGGAGAGTATTTCCCTTATTTCGAATTCGCGTTAATTTATGTAAGAGAATCCTTTGATGAATAAGAAGCTGTTTGAATTTTCTTGAAAAATAATTCTATATTTGCGATATTCATTTCGGCTTATTTAACGGAGTTTATCTCCTTCGCACCTCGGCTATTTTCAAGCAAGTTTGTATAGCACTCGGTTTGTCGTCGATTGAGCCTATTTTAATGTTATTGAAGTTGCTTTCACTCGCTTAGCAATTTGTGAACAAGTTCACATTGCGCTCGTTTAATCGCAACTTTGGCATATTTTCTTTCTTGTTTTTTGGAAATAGCCCGCTATTCCCTGCAAAACAATAAA
>JAFYLO010000172.1 GCA_017557045.1 Bacteroidaceae bacterium
ACATACCCGCTCGACCACGGACGCACACTCAACATTACAGGCAGCAAAGAGACAAGCCGCGAGGATAAATCACTGATTGAAATAACCATCCCCTACATTAATACAGCACTGCACGAAACAGACAAACTGCTCAAGATGAGCGACGAAAGCCAGCAAATAGAAGAGCTAAACAGATTGTACATCCTGAACCTCGTAAGACACAAACAGGAAAACGCCATAAAACGCACACAGCTCACCATAGCAGCCGGCATCCGCCCGTACATGGATCGTGTAACGGCTGAACTCGAAAAATTGGAGAAGGAGACAACTGCCGACAGCAACCGCACACACAGGCGCCTCACATACATAGCCGAACTCACCGAAAAGATAAACGAGCACAACACAATCCTCGAAAGATGGATAAAAATGAGTCACGGCAGGCACGACCTCAACATAGAGAACTTCTCCATAAAAGAGCTCTTCGACATAATGACCAAGAGCACCCAGGAATTTGCGATTAAAGGCATAAACCTGAAAATCAGCGAAACTACAGCCGTTGTGAAAGCCGACAAGGCCCTTACCCTCTTCATGATAAACACCCTCACCGAAAATGCCGGCAAATTCACCCCGGCAGGCGGCACAGTGGAATTGTCGGCAAACGAATCAGATGAATACATCGAAATATCCGTTACCGACACGGGAGCAGGCCTCACACACGAAGAGATACAGAAAATTCTCGGTGCAAAGGTGTACGATACTGCATCGATCGGCGTCGATGACCGACAGATAGCCAAGAACAAAAGAGGCGGATTCGGACTCATGAACTGCAAAGGCATCATAGAGAAATACCGCAAGACAGCCCCCCTCTTCTCTGTATGCAGCATGGACATACAAAGCGAGAAGGGCAAGGGCAGCCGTTTCTCATTCCGTCTCCCCAAAGGCATACTGCGAATACTTCTTCCCCTGCTAATGCTACTCCCCTCCACAGTGAAAGCCGATACCGGCCACATAACAGCCCTCGCCGACTCCGTCTACATGAGCAACGTTGCCGGCAACTACGACTCCACCCTTCACTATGCAGACAAAGCCATCGATGCCCTCAACCGCTTCTACATCACAAACAGCGACAATACCGACAACCAAATAAGCCTCACAGGACACGGCGAAGCCGCAGAAATAAGCTGGTGGAAAAACTCATTCGCCACCGACAGCCACATCGAAGAGATATACCACAACATCCTCGACATAAGGAACGAAACAGCAATAGCCATGCTCGCATTGGGCCGTTGGGACGACTACCACTACAACAACAACGCCTACACAAGCCTCTACCGACTCGTACACGAAGACAAAGAGCTGGAGAAGCACTACACCACCATGCGCCATCTCTCCAACATACGCCGCGCCAGCATCATCCTCTGCCTCATATTGCTGACAATCATCACCCTCGGCGCACTGCTATACTACTTCAAAAGCAAGATAATAAACCGCATAAACATACACACCGCACTCGAAATCAACCGTAGCCTGCTCAAAAGCATCAGTGGCAGACGCCTCGACTCCCGACAACTCACCCGACTTTTTGCCGACGAACTCTACGGCGCCCTCAAAGAGACATTGAGAATAAAAGCCGTAAAAATAGCCATAACGGAAATAGATAAAGATGAGCTCGCAATATCATGCACCCCCGCAGAGAGTGACGACGAATACAGCCGCCTTTGTCTCAAGCGTGCCTACCAAAAATCAGAAAAGACAATCGACAAACAGGGCAAGACAATCATCTACCCGCTGCAGACCACCACAGCAGGCAGCACAAAATGCATCGGCAGCATACTCTTCACCACCGAGACCACTCTCAGTGAAAAAGAGATGAGCATGCTCGAAATCATCATAGGCTACACAGCCTCAGCCGGCAGCCACGCATCAATAAGCATGGAACAGGAATACAGCAACTTCGATGAACTGATCGAAGAAAACAGTCGCATCAGACACGAAGAAAACCTGCTTCACATACAGAATCAGGTAATCGACAATGCCCTCTCCATGATAAAACACGAAACAATATACTACCCTCAGCGCATACACAGACTGGCACAACAGCTCACATCTGCACAAAGCGGACAAGACACCATGCGCGAAGGAGTAACCACCATGCGCGAACTCATCGACTACTACCGCTCGGTATACGGAATACTCACCGCCTGCGCCCGCAGCCGTCTCAAAGACACAGTCTTTACCCCCGGACGATTCCCATTCGACGAGGTTGCCACCGAAGCAATCGCCTTTGCAAAAAAACGCGCCCGAAAGAACATGACAGACATAACCATACAATACGATAACAGCGGACACAACTTCTTCGGCGACAAGGAACTTGCAACCTACCTGCTCGAATCACTTCTTGCCGAACTGCTCACCCTGCAACAAAACGGCACACTGACAATTACCGCCCGAAAGCAGGAGAACAAACTCACAGTAGAACTCACCGACTCCCGTCTCCACCTCGACAAGGAAGAGGCAGCAGAGATATTCACCCCGTCATCGGCAAACATCGCCCCCGACGCCACATCGCTCACAGGAAGCGGCTACCTTATAGCAAAAGAGATAATACGCATACACGAAGACTTTACAGGAACCTACGGAGGAAAACTCGAAGCAGAAGACACCCCACAAGGCACAACAATCCGCTTCACACTCCCCGCATAACAATAAAAAACAAAAAAGCACTATGGATAAATTCAATGTAATAATCGTAGAAGACGCCAAACTCGAACTCAAAGGAACAGAAGAGATATTCCGCAGCGAAATCCCCGAAGCCAACATCATAGGCACAGCCATAAACGCGAACGAACTGTGGCAACTGCTCGACAAAGGTCAAATCCCCGAATTGCTGCTGCTCGACCTCGGACTTGGCGGCTCCACAACAGCCGGTGTGGAAATCTGCACAAAGATGAAACAAGAGTATAAAGATGTCAAAGTGCTGATATTCACAGGTGAACTGCTCAACGAAAAACTTTGGGTAGATATACTTGAAGCCGGCGCCGACGGCATAATCCTCAAAACAGGCGAACTGCTTACAAAACACGAAATAGAAAGCATCATGTCGGGCAAACGACACGTATTCAACCAGCCCATACTCGAAAAAATCGTTGCACGCTTCAAAGAAAGCATCCGTCGCGAATACAGTTTCCGCCGCTCGATGATAGAATACGACATCGACCAGTACGACATCAGCTTCCTCAAACACCTCGCCCTCGGCTACACCAAAGAGATGATAGCCAATCTGAAGAATATGCCATTCAGCGCAAAATCTCTCGAAAAACGGCAGAACGAACTGATAGTCCGGCTCTTCCCCAATGGCGAAAAAGGTGTCAACGTAACCCGTCTCGTAGTACGCGCAATAGAACTGCACCTGATAGACGCAGAAAACCTCGAAGCCGATGACGAATAAAAAGAGCCTGCGGTATCTGCCCGCAATCATATACACACTGCTACCCGCCCTGCTGTGGATATACTCCATAGCAGCCAACATTGTATCCCTGCTTGTAAACGACAGTACCGCCCAAGCCCCGCCTCCATCGATAGACATCAGATGGTTCCTCTCATCATCACAGGAAAGCATATCCAACCTCCCGTTGGGGACAATAGTCCTTATACTTATAAGCGCAAGCATGATATACACAAGCGGACTTCTATCGGCTGTAGGCCACACCCTACGCAGAGAGATGCGCTCAAACAGAATACGCAGCGCCATCATTGCAGCAGCCGTAACACTGATGCTCACCCTCGCATTGCTGATACCCGCAACAATATACCCATGGAACCTTACCGCCGGCATCACAGGAGAATTTGCACAATCCCCGCTCGCACACGGATGGCTCATACTATTGTCAGCAATCATATCAGCAACCACCACAGTTTTCGGAATAGTAGCCGGAACCTACAGGAATATCGAAGACATAATAAAAGGAGGATCGCATCTTATAGCCGCACATGCCCATTCGATAGCAGCACTCATACCCGCAGCACTCTTCATAAGCATGTCCGACCATCTTGAATATCCGCTCTTCGCCTACCCCATAGCAAAGTACATATTCCTGCTGTTGCCATTTCTAAGCGACATATACACCAATCAAAAGACAACAAACAAATAACATAAGAAACAGAATGACAACCATACTCAAAAAACTTTTCCACACCGTCACCGGAGAGACACCCCAAGAGACCATCAAGCTCACCGGCGACGGCTCCAACCGTCACTACTACCGCATGAAAAGCGGCGACACCACACTGATAGGCACCACAGGAACCGGTGTAGAGGAAAACAGCGCCTTCTTCGCCCTATCGGCCCATCTCGCTGTTAACGGGATAAATGTTCCCGTCGTACACGCAATATCTCCCGATAGGCTCACTTACATACAAAGCGATCTCGGCGACACCACACTGTACGACCGTCTTGAACCCGCCCGCAAAGCCGGCACATTCAACGAGCAGCAATGCGACGACCTCTGCAAAGTGATGGCACAACTGCCCGACATACAATACCTTGGCGCAAAGGATTTCGACTTCAGTATCTGCTATCCCGTACCCGCCTTCGACCGCCGCTCAATCTTCTGGGATCTTAACTATTTCAAATACTCGTTCCTCAAAGCCATAGGAATAGAATTCAACGAAGCACCGTTGGAAGACGAATTCGAAAAATTGAGCCAAATACTGCTCTCCGATAACGAAAACACCTTCATGTTCCGCGACTTCCAGTCACGCAACATCATGTGGCACAACGACCAGCCCCATTACATCGACTTCCAGGGCGGACGACGCGGCCCCATCTACTACGATGTAGCCTCATTCGTGTGGCAAGCCCGCGCCCGCTACACCCCCGAAG
>JAFYLO010000173.1 GCA_017557045.1 Bacteroidaceae bacterium
ATGTCCTCTTTGCGTATATAATTAAAATGCAATATTTTAAGGGTATTTTGCAAGACATTTATAGATGTCTTATGCTGGACATAGTAGCGCGTATGTATGCTTAATTGTCTACGGTTTTGTCCGCATTGCCCTATAGAATTTACAGCTCAAAGAAAAAATAATCTCTGTTACTTTCAATAGTCGTCGCAAAGCAGATCCTATCCTTCAATTGGGGTGATTGATAAGTTGTGGCTCAAGGAATCTACCGGGATTCTTCGACTGGAATAAGTATTTATTGTCAGGATGCTGCAAGCATTTGTCATAAACCTGTAGAATCCACTCTGTGGGAACTGCTTTTGCAAATATATCAGTGCTGCTCCCGATGAATATGTACTTGTTTTTGCCGTAATTGACTTTGAGTTCATATTCATCCAACCTCAATGTCTCGTCATGGTGATAATGTCTGAAGATAGCCAGCATATAACAATAATCACACTTGTGCGGACAAAGTCCTTTAATAGGGTTGCTTGTGTGCGTTACAAAAGCATACATGTTTCCATTTTGTTTGTTCTTAGCACTAAAAATTTTAATAATTCTTTTTTAAAAATTCTCATAAATATGATATTACTGTTTATTTTTTCACTATTACGATTTTGAAGGTTTTTGAAACGGCGTGTTTTTAGCCTTCTTTTTTGATGCTTGATAAAGGATAGAAAAAAGGGGGGGGGAGAAGAGGGCAAATCCTTATCTGTGTATTAAATATGTTAAATTATGAAACAGTTAATAAGTATTTGTGCACGTATAAGTACGCCAAACATTTTAAAAGAAGTAGAGATTAATGAAGTATTAGCGATGATTAAGAAGGGTGTATGTTACAACCAAGATTTGAGGGGAGTAACAGCCTTCATACAATCGCAGAGCGACCACGATGTGCAGAACCAACTAAAATTACAGTATCTTCCTGTTGCACTCTTTAACGGCACATTCAGTTATAAGAACAGTGCAGGGTTGAAGGAGTACTCAAATTTTACAGCAATCGACTTTGACCGTTTCAATAATGAGCAAGAGTTTAACGAAATTGGTAGCCGTCTTTGCAATACCCCTTGTGTCTATGCAGTATTCAGGACTCCAAGTGGCAGAGGATTGAAGGCTATAGTAATGCATGACAATGACAAACCGGAGTGTCATGAGGAATTATATCTTCAACTGCTGTCAAAGTTCAATACACCGGCAACAGATACATCAGTGGGAGACATAGCGAGAGGCAATTATATATGTTACGACCCGAACTTATTGGTAAACAGCAGCTGTGTACCTTATCACTTTGTGCATAATCCCCAATTTGTAAACAACAAGGTGATAGCGTCCCATACTGGCACGCTCGACAAGGCAACCCTGCGGAATGCCTTATCGTTATTGAAGCCTTTAAGTAAGAAGTCTGATGAGAGTATAATAAACATACTTAATGCCAAATGGAGAAAAGACTCCTCAAGATGGAAAGAGGGTAACAGGGCAAACTCAATATTCAATAGCGCATCCGAACTCTGTCGTGCCGGAGTTGATATGGATAAGAGTATAGATTACCTTATTGATTCATATAAACCAACCGGGATGAATGAAGATGAGATAGAGTATCAGGCAGTAAGAGGGTATCAGAATAATGTGGATGGATATGGTTATACAAGAAGTGTCTTTGACAATTACGGTAAGAGTAAATGGTAATGATGAACTCTATTGGCGGCCCTTGGCCTAGACGGACGACAACTACTTATTCTCGACAACTACTTATTCTCGACAACTACTTATTCTCTATTATTATGTCGTTCTTCTAAGGCGTAGCGCAGCGCGCGCAGCCTGCCAATATAACACTTTCTTAAGAGGACTTTTTTTAATACATAATATTCTTATTAAGTAAAATGATAAATTTTTCCAAAAAATGTCCCCTTAAATCCTTATTTATGAAAATAGTAAATAATCATATAATATATTCTTATTATGATAGACAATAAAGGAACAATAGAAGTCACTCCCGGAGTTGATTATGTAAATGATTGGAGAGATAATACCGGGAAATATGTACTGGACGATATTATACGTGTCGGTAAAGTTATAATAAACAAAGTGGTTACAGGGTGTGGCTTTACTACCTATAGCCTGAGCAATGTTCTTGATACTATACTCATCTCTCCACGATTAAAACTCATATTGAACAAGATGGAGCAGTTTAACAAAGACGAACCACTCTGTTACTACTTTAACCGCGAGAAGGGATACGATGGTAAACAAAAGACTATCGATGAACTGGAGAATGAATTTGCTTTATACCAACACGAATGCGAACAGAACAAGAGACCGTTGAAGATACTCGTTACATACGACTCGTTTTGTGCTCTTGCTTCAATGCTCGAAGGTTTCAAAATCGACATCAGCAAAAAGTTCAATATTACCGTCGATGAGTCACACTGTCTTATAAAGGATATAAAGCTCAAGGAGTATAGCAACAAAAGCGTTCTTTCAACCTTTATAGATAGATTATTCAGTTACAAGAATGTCCTATTTATATCAGCAACGCCCATTATCGATTATATGCAGGAGATAGAGGAGTTCAAAGATAATTACGTTTGTTATTACGAACTCGGTTGGAGCAATATCGAACAGGTTATACAAAGAACATACACCTGTAATAGTGCCCTTAATGCTTTTTACCAGATATATACAAACTACGTCAAGCATCAAAGAGTGTTCGATGTAATATATTTCCCTAATGGCAACGCCCGATATAGTTATGAAGGAGTGGTATTCTTGAATAGTGTAAAGGATATATGTGGCATCCTACGTAAATATATAGTCGAAGAACAGCTGATAAATCATGATGATGTTACAATAATCTGTGCTGACAATAAAGAGAAACTTAAGGAACTGCACAAGGTCCACAAGAAACTGAACATAACAAGGACTATACCCAAGATGGGAGATCCTCATACAACCTGGACATTTGTTACGCGTACAGCTTTCGAAGGCGTAGATTTCTATAGTCCATCGGCAAGCACATACGTCATAGCCAATTACAATGTATCGAGCCTCTCATTAGACATAGCATCAGATATACCACAGATAATAGGCCGGCAGAGAAGAAAGGATAATCCATTCAGGAATACTATTCATCTGTTTTATAAAGACAATAAGCGGGTGCTCAATGATGATGAGTTTATCGCATCACAAGCGCATAAGATGCAAGAGAGCCAAGAACAGATAGACATTTGGCAGAGTGCATCGCCAAAATGCAAGGAGACCGCATTGAATAATCTCAATACATATATTAAGCACTATCCCAATAACCTTTATATTAGCACCACAAGCGGTGAGCCTGTGATAAACAATTTGCTCATAGTTTCAGAGCGTTACTGCTACGACGTAATAAAAAATCATCATCAATGGTTCATTATGTCGTCCAACGCCTACGGAAAAGCTTATTCAATGCCCGTGCAGGAACTTAAAAACAGATTAAGCGTAACACAATCGTTGTCAGATGCTCTAAGAGTTGCATACGATTATTTTGCGCGTGCAGACAAGGCGCTGATAGCCGAATATTTTATAATGTTACGTAACGAAGGGTATAACGAGATTGGATATTATTACAGCAACCTTTCTCCCGGCCGAATAAAGGCTTGCGGGTTTAATAGTACGAAACTGAATACGGAGATTGAGAATAATAAAGCCGGCTGTAAAATCTCAATGTATCTCCCGCAATATTTTGAATTTGGGAAGGTATATACCAGAAAATATATCAAGGAGAAGCTGCAAGAGATTTACGATAATCTCGGCATTAAGAAAACTGCAAAGGCGACAGACCTTAATGAATACGCAACTTGTATCCCTGCTAAGAAAAATGGTGAAAGGGCTTTTAGAATAGAGCCTTAATAACCACCTCAACCGTACAGAAATGTGCGGTTTATTTTTTCTTTCCCTGCACAACCTACACGGCATGCGCAATAACTTTGTAAATTATTGTATATGTGTGAGATAATAACAATCCCGCCAGTCTCGACGGCAAGCGGGAAAGTGGGGGATTACAGTTTGAATACATACTTCAGAACTTTTTCGTTCGCTTTGTTCTCAACAACAAAGTCACGTTCTATATAAATGTCTGTGACTTTCATGGTGTCGTCCAAGTGGTTCAGCGCGGCATGCACTGTGTACTTGTCAATGCCTACTTTGTTTACTGCAATGGTAGCCCATGAATGTCGAGCCGCATAGTATTCCAAGTCATCAACACCCAATATTGAGCCTATTTCTTTCAAACCGCGATTGAGAGCTTTGTTAAGTGCTTTTTCATTTGTGTAGTATTGGTAGAAGTTGAAAATGCGCAGCCCTGTTCTGTCTCTGTATTTATCTACGAGTGGGAGTAAAAACTTGGGGACTTTCACCTGCATCTTACCTTTGTCCGATCTTCGTCCTTTTGTTTTAGTCCTGTAGTAAGTGATTATGTCGTCCTGAAAATCTGTGGCATAGAACAAATCGGCAGAGTTCATTCCAATAAGGCCGAATGAAAGGATAAAGCAGTCTTTAGCGAGGTCAAACAGGCAAGTTCCTTTGTATCCTTTCTTGATGTTCTTATAGGGTAGCAACCAAATGGCTCGTATGTTTTCTGCTGATATTGCCCGTTTCCTCGTTGATTCTTGTTTGGGTATTACAAAACCATCGAAGGGAGAGTGAGAGATTAGGATCGTGTTTTTGTACTTCTTGTTATATATTCGCTTGCTCTCGTTAAACAATTTCTTGATACTCATTAGGTAAAGTGATAACGCACGGTTAGATGGTATTCTCTTGCCTTGTTCAGCCAACTGTTTTTCTCGCTCCTTTCGCTCGTAATTTAGAAAATCCTTAAATCTCTCTAAAAAGTCAGTGGTAATCAATTTTACATCTAAAGTATCTTTGCCAATGAAGCGCACTAATGCATTCACCGCACTCGTATAGTTGGGAGCACCTTTAATATCTGCATTAGAAATCCATTCTCGACAGAACTTTATAAAATCTATCACTTGGTTTTGTGCCTGTTCACCATTTAAACAATCCATCACATCATCGATTGTATACCCATTTTGCTCTATTTGCAGTTTGGCGCACTTCTCTTCATAACTACGAATAAGCTCATTCACGGCTCTACAAATTGGCGACGACTGCTTGATTTTGAAGTCTTTAGTTAGGTCTTTTGGAGTTACGAATAGACTTGTGGATACTCTTTTGAATTTTCTGCCGAGGGTGAATCTCAATTTTACATTGTAGGTTTTGTCACTCTTTTGTTCTTCTTTCTTGATTTCCGCATTGATTGTCAACATTTTACACGCGTTAAAATTAGGAAACAATTAGGAAACAACTAGTACAAAAAGGCTCTAAAATCACCATTTTCGAGCAGTTTTTCTTGTTTTTTTTCAACAATTCGACTTCTCCACCACCCTACGCAACTGCAAAAAGCACAAAAAAGAAAGAAGCTAAACATCTATTTTACAGATATTTAGCCTCTTTTTAACTTGTGGGCCATCTAGGGCTTGAACCTAGGACCTCCAGATTATGAGTCTGTTGCTCTAACCAACTGAGCTAAAAGCCCGACATATTCCGTTTCTGAAATACGGTGCAAAGATAATACGATTCTTCAAACGAAGCAAGCGTTTCGTACAAATTTTGTGCAAAAAAAATGTAATTTTATTGTATCTTCGCAATTGGAATTGTTGTCGACACAGAGAGGAGACAACAACAATTACACGTTTATATGATTGACAGAAAATACCTTATATTTGATTTGGGCGGGGTGTTGCTCGACATATTTCCGCCTGCGACAGCCGAAGCACTTGCAGTTCTTGGCGTCCGTAAGGAGCATATAACCGACGGACTCACCCTCGAAAACCCGCTGCTGCACAGCATAGAATGTGGAAATTCCACGCGCGAGGAGCTGTTTGCCGCAATAGCAGAATCCATGGGCAGAGAACTTACCCCCTCGTTGGCCGAGGAGATAAGGGCTGCATGGTGCGCACTGCTGGGTACCGCTCCGGCATGGAAGTTTGCACGACTGAGAGCGCTGCGCGAAAAGGGTTACAAAATATTTCTACTGAGCAACACCAATGCAATACATTGGGAGACTATCACAAAGATTGTCGCTGCGGCTGAAGGCAAGCAGTTGGAAGAGTATTTCGACGGGGTGTACCTATCCTTCGAGATGCACTGTCGCAAGCCCGATGTTACGATTTTCGAGCAACTGCTTCAAGCAGAGGGCATTGCAGCAGAAGAGGCAGTTTTCTTCGACGATTCGTCCGAGAACTGCAATGCAGCCGCTTCAATCGGCATCGAGAGCCATCTGATGGAGCGCAACGGCAATTGGCCCGACTGGTTGAACTAAGCACCCTTCTTTAAAAATGGATATTATTTACGATATACACAACTGTTCCCACTGCCCCACCGTTGCAACCATCGGTTCCTTCGACGGTGTGCACCGCGGACACGTGGCCATGATCGAGGAGACAAAGAGGAGAGCTGCAGCTGCGGGATTGCCCGTAACGCTGGTTACGTTTGCAAGGCATCCTCGACTGCTGTTCGAGAGAGAGCCGCAACCATTCCTGCTCTCCTCGCAGACGGTACGCATGGAAAGGATTGCTGCAACCGGTGTCGAGCGCTGCGTTGTGCTCGATTTTGACAGCCGTATGGCTGCGCTCAGAGCCGAGGAGTTTATGACCAAAATTCTATCGGAACAACTGAATGTCAAGCTATTGGTACTTGGATACGATCACCGTTTCGGCCGCCCTGAGCCGGGAGTAGGCACAGAGGAGTATGTTGCATACGGACGCAAATTGGGCATGGAGGTTGTGCGTGCCGAACGATACGACGAGGGGGAACTGAAGGTCAGTTCCTCACAGGTGCGCAGAGCGCTGTCGGCCGGCGATATTGAGAGAGCCGCCACACTGCTCGGCTACCGCTATTCGATAAGCGGCAGGGTGATACACGGCGCAGCATTGGGACGCACGATAGGCTTCCCGACAGCCAACATAGAACTTGACGAGCCGTTGCAGTTGTTGCCATTGTACGGTGTGTACGAGGTGGCGGTGAGTGTCAACGGCAGAGAGTATGCGGGTGTGATAAACATAGGCACAAAGCCCACAGTCACTGCGAGCGGCCGACTGAGTGTAGAGGTCTTTATAATGGATTTCGACGGCAACCTTTACGGAGAGCAACTGACAGTGTCGTTTGTAAGACGCATACGCGACGAGCGCAAATTCAGTTCGCTCGACGAACTTAAACAACAGATAAATAAGGATATTGCATCAATAAACCCATAAAAGAAAATGATAAAAGAGAATGCTTGGTTCGTGTGCAAGGTGCTGCTATGGTATTTTTTCTACCAGTTGTCGTGCACTTTCGGGTTCAGTCTGCTTGACGACGCTGCAAGGCTGATAAGTGGCAAAGAGATCTATTTTTCCGAAAATGGAGTGCTGGCGGCATCGCTCTTTCTGTCGGCACTGCTCACCATCTGGCATCTGCTTACATTCGGCTACATGAAATTCTCGCCACGCTTCTTCACAGAAGTCCCGGCAAAGGCACTTTTCAGAAGCACGGCGATTATATTCGGTTCTATGTACCTGTTCAATGTAATAATGTCGTGGTTGCCCCTTCCCGACATTATGGAGCAGACATTCATGGAGCTGAGCGACGAACCGCTCGGAGTGCTGTCTATGGCACTGATTGCCCCGGTGGTGGAAGAGATGATTTTCCGCGGTACCATTCAGGGGTATCTCATGCGCCACTGCAAGAACCCGTGGACAGGGATAATTGTATCGGCACTTATATTCGGCGCAATACACATGAACCCCCAACAGGTGTTGTATGCCTTTCTGCTTGGAACAGTCTTCGGATGGATATACTACAGGACACGCAGCCTGCTTCCGGTGATAGTGGGGCACGTGCTCAACAACAGCGTAGCTGTGGTGAGCATGAAAATCTGGGGAACAGAGGATATTGAAGCAATCACCGCAAGCGACACCATGACAATGCTGCCGATGCTGCTGATTATCGCAGTGGGAATTGCCTCGCTCGCCCTTAAGCTGAACAGGGAACTGCCCGAAGCCCCCCGTCCATGGAGCGAAGTCAACGAAGAGTAAAATAGAGATGCGCTTGAGTTTCCTATGAAGCTCAAGCGCATCTCTATTTTACGGAACATCAGAATCTGTAACCTATCGAAGTTCCCACGCCCCACAATTTGGTCTGCTCGGTAAGATTGCTGAAATCAGTATGCACTTCTGCCCTTATCACAATCCTTTCAATGGCAACGCTCACACCTATCTGTCCGCCAAACTGTAAAGTTTCAAAATTTGCACCATACTTATTACTGAAAAGGTCGATTTTCTCGCCGTTCCTGAGTTCCATCTCAGCCCACACATTCAACCTTGCCGAGAGTCCCGCGTATGGAGCAACCGACACATCGGAAGATACCGGAAATTCGTAAACGAGATTCAAAGGCACACCCAAAGAGAACATTCTCATGGAGTACTCGCCAAAACGGTTGTTGTCCTCATTATTATAATCACCATTAAAATAAGACATCAACAGTCCCGCCTCAAGAGATAGAGGAAGTGAACAGTCAAGTTCCTTGATTTTGCCGCGAGCACAGAAAGAGTAAGATGCCCAACCGGTATCCTTACCAGGTTGCGAAACAACATAATCATTATACCCGACTGCAAGTTCAAAATCCTTATCATCGAAAACATCGATCGCAGTTTTACGTTTATCAGTTTCTTTGACGGCCATCTGTGCGTACGATGTTGCAAACATCATCGACAGACACAACAAAATTGCAAATTTCAATAATCTCATACCCCTATTTTTATAACTTTATATAACAAAGAATGCAATATTACAACATTTTCCGTATCTTTACAACGGAAAATAAATAAATACACATGAAAAAATCTATCTTCACACTGCTTTTTGCAGTGGTAACAATGCTTTTTGCCGGTTGCGCAGCAACAGGCAGCGGCACAAAGGTAGTCATGGAGACAACAGCCGGAACAATGGAGTTTGTGCTCTACGACGAGACACCCAAACACCGCGACAACTTCATCAAGCTCGCACAGGAGCAATATTTCGACTCACTGCTCTTCCACCGAGTGATAAAGGACTTTATGATTCAGGGCGGAGACCCCGACTCAAAGTATGCCGAAGCAGGAGTACGTTTGGGTGAAGGCGGTCCCTCGTACAGAATCGATGCAGAGTTTATCCCCACCATCATGCACAAGCGCGGAGCACTTGCTGCCGCACGCGAGGGCGACGGTGTAAACCCCATGAAGAAATCATCGGCAAGCCAGTTCTACATTGTGTGGGGCAAGGTCTACACAGGCGAGGAGATTGAGAACATGAGCCAGAGAATGAAAGAGGTTGGCATGGGCGAACTTACCGACGAGCAGAAGAAGCTCTACACCACAGAGGGCGGTACCCCCTTCCTCGACGGACAGTACACAGTGTTCGGCGAAATAACCAAAGGCCTTGAAGTAGTCGACAAGATACAGAACGTAGCAACCGACATGTACAACCGTCCCAACGAAGATGTAAGAATCCTCAGCGTAAAGATTGTAAAATAGCCATGTTGACCGTAGGAGAAAAAGCGCCCGAATACCTCGGCAAGGACGAGACGGGCAAAGAGTGGCACTTGAGCGACTTTTCGGGCAAGCGATTGGTAGTATATTTCTACCCTAAAGACAGCACCCCCGGCTGCACCGCCGAAGCCTGCTCGTTGCGCGACGGGCTTGACGACCTTGCCGCCGCAGGATACGCAGTAGTGGGAGTCAGCGCCGACAGCGAAGCATCGCACCAACGCTTCAAGGCGAAGCAACAGCTCAACTTTCCACTTATCGCCGACACCGACAAAAGCCTTATAAAGCAGTTTGGCGCGTGGGGCGAGAAGAAGATGGCAGGCCGCGTGTACGAAGGTATTCTGCGCACCACATTCGTAATAGCACCCGACGGCACCATCGAGCGAGTGATAACAAAAGTCGACACAAAGAACGCAGCAACACAAATACTACAAAAACAATAAACAAGCACTATTACTATGATTCTAAACTACATTATGGCACAAGCAGCGGCAGCTGCCGACAGCTTGGCAAATAAAGTAAGCATCGATGCAGCAATGTCATCAATTTCGGCTCTCACAGTTGAAGAGATTGTAAAATACCTTACATCTGCCGGACTGACAATCGGTGCCACAATCATCAAAGTAGCTCTCATCTGGATAATCGGCCGCTGGCTTTCAAAGCGTCTTGTTACCCTTGTAAAGAAGCTGATGGTTAAGAAGAACACCGATGCTTCAATACAGACATTCCTTGTGAGCCTCATCGACATCGTGGCACTCATCGTGCTTCTCATCATCATCATCAGCGTTGTAGGCATCGACACATCATCGTTCATCGCCCTCTTCGCATCAGCCGGTGTTGCAATAGGTATGGCACTCAGCGGCACATTGCAGAACTTCGCAGGCGGAGTGATGGTGCTCCTCTTCAGACCTTATAAGGTGGGCGACTACATCGAGGCGCAGGGACAGGCAGGTACAGTAAAGGAGATTCAGATTTTCAACACATTGTTGCAGACTCCCGACAACCGCATCATCATCGTGCCCAACGGTCCTCTCTCAACAGGCATCATCAACAACTACTCACGCGAGACTACACGCCGTGTGGACTTCAGTTTCTCAATCTCATACGGCGACGACTTTGAACTTGCAAAGAAGGTGCTGATGGAGATTATCGAAAAGGACGCACGCATACTGAAGACTCCCGAACCCTTCATCGAACTTGGCAAGATGAACGCAAGTTCCATCGACATAACCGTTCGTGTATGGTGTAATGCAGCCGACTATTGGGGCATCTTCTTCGACATGAACAAGAGTGTTTACAGCACATTCCCCGATAAGGGACTCCACTTCCCCTACAACACAATCACTGTAAATATGCCCAAATAAAAAAAGCATGCAACAGATAAAAAGCCGTTGGAAAAAATCCGGCGGCTTTTTTTGTGCAACAGTTGTTTATCTTCTCCGTTTGTTATTATTTTGTAGCACCTTAACCTGAATACATGAACTTAGCCTGAATATATGAAAAAATTTATATCACTGTTGCTTGCAGCATCGATACTTGCAGGTTGCGCCACCAACAATGCCACACAAGTAATAGCCACGATGAGCGGATTGCAGTCGGGCGCCACACTCGGAGGAGCAATAGGCGGGCTTACCTCCCGCTCCCCACGCGGACATTTCATGGGGACGACAATAGGAGCCATTTCCGGCGCGGCAATAGGCGCAATAGCCACCTCGCCACGCAGACAACCGTCAAACGGCAGAGAAGTTGATACAGACACCCGCACACATGAGAAAAAGGCAGAAAAGCACAATGCCAAAAGGCGACTAAGCACCCTCAGCGGACTAAAAAGAGATGTACGCATTGTGAATGTAAAATTCCTCGGAGCATCGGGCAGCGATGTATTGTCGTCGGGCGAAACAGCCACAGTCAGCTACGACATTATAAATGTAACACCCGAGAATATTCCCATGCTTGTCCCCAAAATGGAGTTCAAGCATAAGGCAAAGAACATAACCATCTCTCCCATGCAGAGTATAGTCGACCTTCCCTCGGGCGAAGGTGTGCGCTACACGGTTACCCTCACAGCCGGGAAAAGAGTAAAAAACGGCGACAATGCCATACTGCTCTACCTGTCAGCCGACGGCGGCGCGACATTCACACTGATGAACGAACTTCCGTTCGAAACAAGAAAATAGGCACACTTTGCAAAAGAAATAAAAAATCTTCGTATCTTCGCAAATCATACAATCACAGCAAATAAACAGATAAAATATTATGCAGAAAAAGATGAATCCCGGCACCATGTGCGTGCAGGCAGGATGGACCCCCAAGAAAGGCGAATCCAGAGTATTGCCAATATTCCAGAGTACAACATTCAAATACGAGACAAGCGAGCAGATGGCCCGTCTCTTCGACCTTGAGGACAGCGGATACTTCTACTCACGCCTACAGAACCCCACAGTAGACGCAGTAGGTTCAAAGATTGCCGCCCTCGAAGGGGGTGTGGGAGCAGTGATGACCTCCTCTGGTCAGGCAGCCAACTTCTACGCCATCTTCAACATCTGCCAGGCAGGCGACCACTTTGTATCGGCAAGCACCATTTACGGTGGCACCTACAATCTCTTCTCGGTAACAATGAAAAAGCTCGGCATCGATGTAACATTTGTCGATGCAGATGCTTCTGAAGAGGAGATACAGGCAGCCTTCCGCCCCAACACAAAGGCACTCTTCGGCGAGACAATCTCCAACCCCAGCGTAAACGTGCTCGACCTTGAAAAATTCGTGCGCATAGCCCACAAGAACGGCGTGCCCGTAATCGTGGACAACACCTTCGCGACACCCATCAACTGCCGTCCCATCGAGTGGGGAGTGGACATCGTAACCCATTCAACCACAAAGTACATGGATGGTCATGCAGTAGCAGTGGGCGGCGCAGTGATCGACAGCGGCAACTTCGATTGGGAGGCTTACCACGACAAGTTCACATGCCTCACCGAACCCGACGATTCATACCACGGCCTTGTCTACACAAAAGCCTTCGGCAAAGCAGCCTACATCACAAAGATGGTGGCACAGGTGATGCGCGACCTCGGCGCAATGATGGCACCCGAAAATGCCTTCCTGCTCAACCTCGGTCTCGAAACACTGCACCTGCGTATGCCCCGCCACTGCGAAAATGCACAGAAGGTTGCCGAATACCTCGAAGCACACCCCATGGTAGAGTGGGTGAACTTCTGCGGTCTCCCCAGCAGCAAATACAATGCACTTGCAAACAAATATCTCCCCAACGGCGCCTGCGGTGTACTTGCATTCGGCATCAAGGGCGGAAGAGAGCGTTCCATCAAGTTCATGGATCAGTTGAAACTGATTAACATTGCTACCCACGTAGCAGACAGCCGTTCCTGTCTCCTGCATCCGGCAAGCCATACCCACCGTCAGCTTACCGACGAGCAGTTGAGAGAAGCAGGTGTTGCACCGGATCTGATTCGTCTTTCCGTCGGTATTGAGAATGTTGACGACCTGATTGCTGATATCGAACAGGCATTGAAGGCGATGTAAAGGATATATATCAGAAAATAAGCATTACGTAAGAAGATATTTTGGTTGAGTCCAACCGGACTATCTACATTTGTTTAATAAGTCAGAAAACAAACACGAAAAATGTTGAAAATTGTTAAATGATAATTTTTTGTCAATTTGACGAAAATTGCGTGTGAAAAAAGTAACAATTCTTGCGAAATGCACAATGGCTATGGTAAAATTATGAAGAAAACATTTTGTTTGAAACTTGTCTGCAGTATGGGGAGAATATTATAGGGAAATAATGATGATTAGTTTCTCATACAGGCAGTGTGTCAATGACACAGGGTATCGAAACAAGGTCGGAAGGGTGCCTGAACAGGCGACTTCCGGCAAGAAATAAAGAAAGAAGAGGAAAGAGCATGGCGGGAACAGGAACATTTCGAGGCGGAGTACATCCGTACGAAGGAAAAGATATTTCCAAGGATAAGCCGCTGATAAAATTGTATCCAAAGGGAGATTTGGTATTTCCCATGGTGCAGCACATTGGGGCTCCGGCAAAACCTATCGTGGC
>JAFYLO010000174.1 GCA_017557045.1 Bacteroidaceae bacterium
GAAAGCTTTAGCTTTCCAAAGGAGTGCCGAGCTTTGCGAGGCCAATCAAAAACGACAGTTTTTGATGACGGAGGGGTTTTCCTCGCGTAGTGTGGTTTATTGTAGTACGATGGGTTAAGAACCCCCTCCGAACTTTTTTCCGAGAAAAAAGTTCTCGTCCCCCTTTAAGAGGGACAGCTTTTTTAAGTTTCTTATTTTAAAGAGATTAGCAAAATATAAAAACTGAAAGATGTGTCCGAAGATTAGCTTAAAGTGGGGCAACTTTTCAAGTTACTTATTTCCACCGACATTACAATGCAACGTTGCACTTTAGGTAATATATTTGATAATCATTTTTATAATACAAACAGACTGTGTATACAAAGAGCACACTATTCCACAAAGCACAAAAATCCGGCATGAGTATACCGGCAATTAGCTTTGTCAAATTCCCCTTTTTATTCAATAATTATGTTATACTGCATAAAATAGTACATTTTTTATGCAATACAGTGCACAAATTGCAAAAATCGACCCGAAAATTGCGGTTAAACGAGTGCAATGCAAACTCGTCTACAAGGAACATCCCTTAACTATTGGCTAACACCAACATTTTCAGATTTTCAATCCATAACACATACAAAACAAAAAAAATCCGCCCCGAAGAGCGGATTTTAATCTTTTGCAGTTTGCGCGAATTATCGACGCAAGCCCAATTTAGCTACGATGGCACGGTAGCGCTCGATGTCGCGATCCTTAAGATACTTAAGGAGTGAACGGCGTTTACCAACCAACATAGTCAAAGCTCTCTGTGTGCTATAATCTTTACGGTTAGCTTTGAGGTGTTCCGTCAAATGGGCAATACGGTATGAAAACAAAGCTATCTGGCTCTCAGCTGAACCAGTATCAGTGTTAGACTTTCCGTAAGTACCAAAGATCTCTTGTTTTTTAGCTGCATCTAAGTACATAGACAATTTGTTTTTTAATGTGTAAAATTTGTTTTAGCGGCGCAAAGGTACGCATATTTTTTGGATAAACAATCATTTGCAGCTCTTTTTATTGAAAAACGACTATACTTTCTGTAAAAAACATAAATTCCTTCTATATTTTATATAGGCCGCTGAGAAAAAAGAGCTTCTAATTCGATATTTTGTTGTAAATTTGCAGCCGAAAATCTTTACCAATCACAAACTATGCAGGATATTAGAAACATTGCCATCATTGCCCACGTAGACCACGGCAAGACCACATTGGTCGACAAACTGATGTTGGCAGGCAATTTATTGAAGGAACAGGATAACGACGCACTCACTCTTGACAACAATGATCTTGAACGCGAGCGTGGTATAACAATCCTCTCAAAGAATGTATCAATAAAATACAAAAACACCAAAATCAATATAATAGACACTCCGGGTCACTCCGACTTTGGAGGAGAGGTTGAGCGCGTGCTCAACATGGCCGACGGTTGTCTGCTGCTTGTGGATGCCTTTGAAGGTCCCATGCCCCAGACACGCTTTGTTCTTCAAAAGGCTCTCCAGATAGGTCTCAAGCCCATCGTGGTAGTCAACAAGGTAGACAAGCCCAACTGCCGCCCCGACGAGGTACACGAAATGGTATTCGACCTGATGTTCTCATTGGAGGCTACCGAGGAGCAGTTGGATTTCCCTGTAATCTTCGGTTCAGCAAAGAACAACTGGATGAGCACCGACTGGCGCAACCAGACAGACAACCTTATCCCCCTGCTCGATGCTATCATAGAGCACATCCCTGCACCTGAGAAAAACGAAGGTACCCCTCAGATGCTCATCACTTCGCTCGACTACTCGCCCTACACAGGCCGCATTGCCATAGGACGCGTACACCGCGGCGAGCTCACAGAGGGCAGCAACGCCACACTTGTCAACCGCAACGGCGAACAGACAAAGGTAAAGATTAAGGAATTGCACACATTCGAGGGTTTGGGACGCAAACGTGCCGAAAAGGTAGGATGCGGAGACATCTGTGCCATCGTAGGACTCGAAAAGTTTGAAATTGGCGACACAATATGCGACTTCGAAAATCCCGAAGCACTGCCTCCCATCAGCATTGACGAGCCCACAATGAGTATGCTCTTCACCATCAACGACTCGCCCTTCTTCGGCAAAGAGGGTAAGTTCGTAACCTCACGCCACATACAAGACCGTCTCGACAAGGAGCTCGACAAGAACCTTGCACTGCGCGTGAGCAAGTCGCCCGAGGAGGATAGCTGGACCGTGTACGGTCGCGGAGTGCTCCACCTTTCGGTGCTCATAGAGACCATGCGCCGCGAGGGATACGAACTACAGGTGGGACAACCGCAGGTTATCTACAAGGAGATTGACGGCGTACGTTGCGAACCGGTGGAGGAGCTGACTATAAACGTACCCTCGGACTACTCAAGCAAAATGATTGACATGATTACCCGCCGCAAGGGTGAAATGACATCAATGGAGGCACAGGGCGAACGTGTGAACATAGAATTCATAATTCCCTCACGTGGTATCATCGGACTTAGAACAAACATCCTCACAGCATCGGCAGGCGAAGCAATCATGGCACACCGTTTCAAGGAGTACCAGCCCTACAAAGGCGACATCGAACGCCGCGTAAACGGTTCAATGGTTGCAATGGAGAGTGGAACAGCATTTGCATACGCCATCGACAAATTGCAGGAACGCGGTAAATTCTTCATCAACCCTCAGGAGGATGTTTATGCCGGACAGGTTGTAGGCGAGCACGTACACGACAACGACCTTGTGATAAATGTAACAAAGAGCAAGAAGCTCACCAATATGCGTGCCAGCGGTTCGGACGACAAGGTACGCATCGTCCCCCCCATAGTATTCTCGCTCGAAGAGGCACTGGAGTACATCAAGGAGGACGAATATGTAGAGGTTACTCCGAAATCAATGCGCATGCGCAAGATTATCCTCGACGAAATTGAACGCAAAAGAGCGAACAAAGTATGAGAAAACTCATCCGCATAATAGCATTCACCATGCTGCTGTGCATTGCAGCCTGTGGCGAAGAGAGAGCAGTCTGCCACCTATCGGGTACAGCACCCGAAGGCGGCGACACACTCTATCTGTATGGACTCGACAGACGTTACGAAAAGGTAGACACCATAGTAGCCGACAAGGATGGCCGTTTTGAACACACGATAGCCACCGACACACTCTTCCCCACAAACCTGCTGTTGCCAACAGGAAAAAACATACTGCTATATGTGGAGCCCGATGCCTCGGCATCGGTAGAGCGCGACAGCCTCGGGAACTATCGCGTGGAGAGCAACGTAAGGATGCAGCAGATATACGATAGCATGGCTGCCCGTCTCAACGGACTCTCTCCCTACAAACATCTCGCCGAAATCGAGAGTTTTGTCGAAAAAAACCCACTGAGTGAAGCAAGCATAATGCTCTGGAGAAACTATCTTGTAGAGACATATAAACCATCGAAAAGAGACATTCACACAATACTGAACAAGTTTGGTGGCAAACTGATGGATAACGATTATGTAATCGACTACAAGGAGCATAGCGAAGAGAACCGCATAAAGACAAATGTGCTCTACACCTCCATGCCCGCATTCAATTTCACCTCGCTCGACGGAACAAAAATCACAAATGCCACCTACAAGGAGAAATTCCTTGTGCTCAGTTTCTGGGCATCATGGGACAGCCTTTCGCTCGAACATCTGAAGAACATCACAGCCATCGACACACTTTACAAGAAAGAAGAGGTAACCTTCCTCAACATATCTCTTGACTGCGACACAGCCGCATGGAGCGCCGCCGTACGCAAGGATTCCATCCCCGGCGACAATATATGCGATGGAAAAATGTGGAACAATCCTCTTGTCAAACGCTACGACATAAGCCGCATACCCTACACAGTGATAGTCAATCCGCAACTGCTGAACATACACTACAATATTCCCCCTTCCAAAATAGAACACACGATGGACTCCCTTGTAAAAGACAACAAAGAGAAAATCAAGAAAAAGGAAGAGGAGAAAAAGAGAAAAAAACGCAAATAGCCCTACCCCATGTTAGTAAAGGTATATGCAGCAGCACTGCAAGGCATCAACGCCATACAGGTAACGATAGAGGTAAATGCCCTGCGCGGCATACGCTTCTTTCTCGTCGGCCTGCCCGACAACGCAGTAAAGGAGAGCCACGAACGCATACGCTCTGCACTCGAATTCAACGGACTAAAACTGCCAAGCAAGCAGATAGTTGTGAACATGGCGCCCGCCGACATACGCAAGGAGGGCTCTGCATACGACCTGCCCATCGCCATAGGAATTATGGCGGCCGACAATATGGTCTCGGCCGAACATCTTGATAAATACATGATAATGGGCGAGCTTGGACTCGACGGCGGCCTTGTGCCCATAAAAGGAGCGCTTCCCATTGCACTGAAAGCCGCAGAGCTCGGATACGAAGGAGTGATACTCCCCGCAGGCAACGCCCCCGAAGCAGCAGTGGTAAACAACCTGAAGGTATATGCCGTCGACAATCTGATGCAGGTGATACGCTTCCTCAACGGTGAAGAGACACTCACCCCCTACACAATGGATGTAGACAAGGAGTTCTACTCGCGACAGAGCAATTTCGAATTCGATTTTTCCGAAGTGCGCGGGCAAGAGAGTGTAAAACGCGCATTCGAAGTAGCCGCAGCTGGCGGCCACAACCTTATAATGATAGGCCCTCCCGGCAGCGGAAAGTCTATGATGGCCAAACGCCTGCCATCCATACTGCCCCCACTTACACTGCAAGAGAGCCTTGAAACCACAAAGATACACTCGGTCAGCGGAGCTCTCGCAGGCGGGTCGGCACTGATTACACAGCGTCCCTTCCGCAGCCCCCACCACACAATATCCTCAGTTGCACTGTGCGGCGGCGGCAGCAATCCCCGTCCCGGAGAAATATCACTCGCACACAACGGAGTGCTCTTCCTCGACGAACTTCCCGAATTTTCGCGCGAGGTGCTCGAAGTGATGCGCCAACCTCTTGAAGATCGCAGAATATGCGTAGCACGCGCCAACTACAAGGTAGAATACCCAGCCGGAGTAATGTTCGTAGCATCAATGAACCCCTGCCCCTGCGGATACTACAACCACCCAACAAAAGCCTGCGTCTGCAACCCCGGACAAGTACAACGCTATCTTAACAAGATAAGCGGTCCCCTGCTCGACCGCATAGACCTGCAGATAGAAATAGTACCCGTACCGTTCGAAAAAATATCCGATGCACGCGAAGGCGAACCCAGCGCAACCATACGCGAGAGAGTGATTGCTGCACGCAAGATACAGGAGGAGCGCTTCAAGAATGAAGATGGAATATATTGCAATGCACAGATGACACCTAAGCTGTCGAGCAAATACGCAGCAATCGACGATGCCTGCCGCTCGCTGCTACGCACAGCTATGAATCGCTTTAACCTGTCGGCACGTGCCTACGACCGCATAGTAAAGGTGGCACGCACCATTGCCGACCTCGACAAGAGCGAAAACATACAGTCGCACCACATAGCGGAAGCCATTGGCTACCGCAACCTCGACCGCGAGAATTGGGGAACATGAGCATCACAAAACAAAATTTACAAACACATCCAAAAACACAAACAACATGAAACACATATTTTATTACATCATCGCCCTTTTATGCCTAAACCTTACAGCTTGCGACCCCACCCATAACATCGAACCAAAATATGAAAGCTACGCAAGTTTCGAATTCAAGCTAACTGCATCACAGGATTTATTGTTATACTCCACCCCCGTAGCCATATACACTGACAACGCCGGAGCAAAAGACACAACAGAATTACCAATTGAATATTGGAAAACAAACAATGTGCCGAACACAATTTCCACCTATAACACATACACCATCTACAAATACTACAATTCATTACCCGCAATAAACGAACTTGAAATACACTTCATACCTAACGGCACATACCCCGATAACACAGAAGAGACAAAACTACACAGCAATCTCTCCTGTTCATGTACTGCACAGACTGAAGATGGTGCTAAGATTATCTTCAACGAGTTAAGCATCGACATAAACATAAACATCACTGAACAGGGCAACAGCACCACGGAAGAGTGGGAAAAGGAAATAAAAAAGAAGAGCCGCTCAATCAGAATAGGAGTAGACAAAGACGGAAAAATTATTAAGGGAGATTCTACAAATTAGTAATTTAATATTCTTAGTATGGTAGGTTCAGTTTCGGCCACTTTTGGATTCTCCAAAATCGTCGCAAAAGTTGCGGTTAAACGAGCGCAATGTGAACTTGTTCACAAATTGCAAAGCGAGTGAAAGCAACTTCAACCATGTTAAGTAATTTATAGAAACCACCTTAAATAAGAGATTGATATAAGTTTCATCCAGCATGAACAGCCCAAAGAAGTACAACAATCTCGGAAGCTATTTAAGAAAGGCACTTCTGTATATATCAAAACCCATAATATCCAATCCATTATGGTTCATATTTGTATATATATGGGGAGCCGTATGCAACACTTTTGTCGTATGGAACGGCAGCCGGTTAGTGGGTTATATGCAACTGTTTCTGGAATTGTATCTGCTCACTGCCATCATCACCATTTTCCCCAACAAAATAAGACAAGCAGTAAAAATATCACTAAGCATACTTCTCTGCCCTATAAGCATCATCGACCTGTTCTGTTACTGCAAACTGAAAATGCCGATAACAGCGACACTATTGAACACCTTTCTCCAGACAGACGCAAGCGAAGCAACGGAAGCGCTCGGTTCATACACCACGATAGACGAAACAACATATCCGGCAATAATACTTCTCATCCTTATAATATTTGCTACAGCAACAGCACTCAACAAGAGAGCAAGAGACTTCGTCAATGATATTACAAGAAAAGCCGAGGCTGTCATCGGAGTATTCACCACTATGGCGTTGGCCGTCGCACTCTATTTCGCCGCAGGCAACGAAGTTTACCTCTTTCACAAACTTATTCTCGGCAAGAGCGAAAAGGAGATATACGAGACAATGCAACGCGAACCAAACGTACGTCTTTACACTCCTGCGCACCGCTTCGTAAACGCACTCACAGAATACAGACAAGAGAAAAACACTATAGCCTCACTGCTCTCCACCATAGAAAAATCAACGGTGGAAGAGTGCGCGTTCACATCACCCGAGATTGTACTTATCATAGGAGAGAGCTATAGCCGACTACACTCACAGTTATACGGATACGACAAGCCGACAACCCCGTATCAGGCACAACTTGCAAAAGAGAACAACTTTGTGGTGTATGACAATTTCATCGCACAGTGGAACCTCACTTACGATGTATTCAAGAACCTGCTCTCGACACATTGCGCAAACGACAGCGGAGAATGGCATCAATACCCGCTCTTCACCACACTGTTCAAGAATGCAGGATACAATGTAACATTTATCAGCAATCAATTCATCACAAGCAGCGACACCTACAGCGATTTTCAAGAAAACATACTGCTTAACGACACGAGAATGAGTAAAGCCCAATTTGACAGCCGCAACGACAAACGTTTCGATTACGATGGAGAGATGCTCGACGAATATAAAGGAATCGGGGATTCCAAGAAAAAAGGCAATCTGACAATCATTCACCTCATGGGGCAACACATCGCATTCGGAGAACGCTACCCTAAGGAGTGGGAACATTTCACAGCAGCAATGTACCCCCATTTGCCGGAAGATGAGGCAAACATCGTTGCACAGTACGACAACGCTACACTGTACAACGATTATGTTCTATCCCGCATCATCGAAGAATTCAAAGAAAAAGATGCCATAATCATACATATGTCCGACCACGGAGAGAGAAGTGGCATAAGGGGCAACGGATACGGGCGCGACTTTACGCTGAGCAGCGAGAGTATAGAAGAGCAGTACGAAGTCCCATTCTGGATATTCATGACAAAAGAGTATGTAAAAAAACACCCTGCGATAGCAGAAGAAATTGCCGATTCACGCAGCAAGCCTCTATGCACAGACAACATAGCCCACCTGATGCTGTCGCTCGCAGGAATAAAGACACCGTACTACAATGCACGGTACAACCCACTGTCCGCAGATTTTGATTCCACACAACACCGCCTGATATGGGAAAGATTCGACTACGATAAAAAAAATGAATAGCTTCTCATATTTTTGCACTATCTTTGCAAAGCAATTGTACACACGATAATAAAAGAATTGACATGATAAAGAAATTTTTCATAACCCTTTGGGTGCTTCTATTCATTGGTATCTCTTCGATAGCACTGCTCTTCTTCGCAATATCGCAAGGATGGATAGGCTATCTGCCCGACATGGAAGAACTTGAAAATCCATCATATAAATATGCTTCACAAATAATCTCGTCAGACGGCAAGCCGCTCGGCACATGGTCGTACAGCAAGGAGAACCGTCTGAACGTGGAGTACAACGAAATATCGCCCAACCTGATAAAAGCCCTCATCGCAACCGAGGATATACGCTTCAGCAAACATTCGGGCATAGATATGCGCGCCCTTCTCAGAGCCATTGTCAAACGAGGCATACTTATGCAGAAGAATGCCGGAGGTGGCAGCACCATCACACAGCAGCTGGCAAAGTTGCTCTACTCCGAAGTATCGGGTAGCCAGCTTGAGCGCCTCTATCAGAAACCCATTGAATGGGTAATCGCCGTAAAACTCGAACGTTACTACACGAAGGAGGAGATCATAACCATGTATCTGAACAAATACGACTTCGGATACAATGCCGTGGGCATCAAGAGCGCGGCAAATGTCTACTTCGGCAAAGAGCCGAAAGAGCTCAATGTAGAGGAGGCTGCAATGCTTGTGGGAATGTGCAAGAACTCATCGCTCTACAATCCCCGCCGCCGCCCCGAACTTACACAAGAGAGACGCAACGTGGTGTTGGGACAGATGGTAAAGGCTGGATATCTCACTGATGCTGAAGCCAAAGAGTACAAGGCTATGGAACTGAAACTCGATTTCCACTCAGCCGACCACAAAGCAGGTCTCGCCCCCTATTTCCGCGAATACCTCCGCAGTGTGATGACCGCCAAAAAGCCCGAAAAGAAGAACTACCGCGGATGGCAAATGCAGAAATTCTACGAAGATTCTATTGATTGGGAAAAGAATCCCCTCTTCGGATGGTGCAACAAGAACCAGAAGAGCGACGGAACAAACTACAATGTCTACACCGACGGTCTGAAGATTTACACCACCATCGATTCACGCATGCAGACCTACCTCGAAGAGGCTGTAAAAGAGCATGTTGCCGACTATCTGCAACCCCGTTTCTTCAAGGCCAAGAAGGGTAAGAAGACAGCACCCTTCACCAACGAGCTGAGCGTGGAGGAGGTGCAGGACATCATGAACCGCGCCATGAAGCAGAGCGACAGATACCGCACGATGAAAAAAGCCGGTGTAAGCGAGGAGGATATAAAAAAGGCTTTCAATACCCCCTGCGACATGCAAGTATTCAGCTACAACGGCATGATAGACACCATAATGACACCGATGGATTCGCTGAAATACTACAAATTCTTCCTGCGCACAGGCGTAATGTCTATGGACCCCCACACAGGTGAGGTAAAGGCATATGTCGGCGGAACAAACTACTACCAGTTCAAATATGACATGGCAATGACCGGCCGTCGACAGGTAGGCTCAACAATAAAGCCCTATCTCTATTCGCTTGCAATGGAGAATGGCTTTACCCCCTGCGACGAGACACGCAATGTCCCGCAGACACTCGTTACTGAAGACGGCAAAGTATGGAGCCCCAAAAACAGTTCGAAAGCCCGCTACGGAGAGATAGTCGACCTCAAATGGGGACTTGCAAACTCCAACAACTGGATATCGGCATACCTCATAAGCAAGCTCAATCCCTACACATTCGTCAAACTATTGCATGAGTACGGACTCAGAAACAGAGACATAGAGCCTGTCCCCTCCATCTGCCTTGGCCCCAGCGAAGCATCAGTGGGAGAAATGGTAAGTGCCTACACCGCATTCGCCGGCAAAGGTATACGCACCGCCCCCCTCTTCGTAACACGCATCGAGGACAATCAAGGTAACACAATCTCCACCTTCTCGGCACAGAAGAACGAAGTAATCAGCGAAGAAAGTTCATACAAAATGATACATATGCTCCGTGCCGTAGTGGACGAAGGCACCGGCGGACGTGTGCGCCGCGTATACAAGATAACCGCCGACATGGGCGCAAAGACCGGAACCACACAGAACAACTCCGACGGATGGTTCATGGGCTTCACCCCCTCACTGGTAACAGGCTGCTGGGTAGGCGGCGAAGACCGCGACATCCACTTCGACAACATGAGCGAAGGTCAGGGTGCATCAATGGCACTCCCCATCTGGGGACTCTACATGAGCAAGGTATACGCTGACAAGACACTCCTCTACTCGCAAGAAGAAAAATTCGAAATACCCGAAGACTTCAACCCCTGCGGCAGCAAATCAACCACCCCTGCAGAAGAGACAACAAGCGGAGGATTCGATGACTTCTTCCAATAACCACATAAAAAACAAACAATAAAAACACAAAAGATATGAAATTTGTTGGAATCATCCCCGCACGATACGCTTCGACACGTTTCCCAGCAAAAGTCCTCGCCGACCTCAACGGCAAGACAGTGATACAACGCGTATACGAACAAGTAAAGGATTGCTTCGACGACATATATATCGCCACAGACGACCAACGTATAGCCGATGAAGCAACATCATTCGGAGCCAAAGCCATAATGACCTCCGAAGAGTGCAAGAACGGCACAGAAAGATGCTTCGACGCTTGCTCGAAAGCCGACATACAGTGCGATGTAGTAATAAACATACAGGGCGACGAGCCATTCATACAACGCAAACAGGTAGAAGCACTTATAAAATGCTTTGACGACACCCGCACCGACATTGCAACACTCGTCAAGCCCTTTGCGCCCGAAGATGGCACAGAGCGTCTTTTCAACCCCAATACCCCAAAAGTTGTGCTCGACGACAGCCACTTCGCCATGTACTTCAGCCGCTCCGTAATTCCCCATCTGCGCGGAATCGACCAAAGCGAATGGCTGAGCAACCACATCTACTACAAACACCTCGGCATATACGCCTACCGTCTTGACATACTCAAACAGCTTACTTCTCTTCCCCAGACACCGCTCGAAAAGATGGAAAGCCTCGAACAGTTGCGATGGCTCGAACACGGCTACAAGATTAAAGTAGGCATCACAGACATTGAGACAATAGGTATCGACACACCCGAAGACCTTGAGCGTGCAAAAGAATTTGCAGCATCGATCGGACTCTGCTGGAACAGATAAAAAAGATGAAGATAGAGATACCCGAAATAAAGCCTATGCAGATGGCAGACATCACTCTGCCCGAAAAGCTGATACTCCCCAACAACATCCCCCTCTACCAGATAGAAGGAGGAGTGCAGGAGATTATCAGATTCGATATACTCTTCCCCGGAGGATACGCCACTCAGGAACAACCGTTGCAGGCTCTATTCACCAACAGAATGTTGCGCGAAGGCAGCACACACAGCAAAGCATCCAAAATATCGCGCACCCTTGACTCATGCGGAGCATGGATAGAGACATACTGCTCGCAACGATGCAGCCACATAACCCTCTACACCCTCAAACGCCACTTCGCAAAGCTTGCACACACCCTACGCGAAATCATCACCGAGCCCGACTTTCCCGAGAAGAATCTCGAAATAATACGCACCGCCAACAAGACCCACTTCCTCGTCAACAGTCAGAAAGTAGGTTCTATGGCACAGCGCCACTTCGAGAAGGCCATTTGGGGCGAGAACCACAGGTTCGGACGCATCGTAACCCTTGAAGATTACGATGCTGTCACAACCGACACACTCCGAAGCTACCACAGGAAGATATACGGTTCGGGCAACTGCACCATCTTCGTTTCAGGCAAGATAGACGATACAATTACAGAAACAATAGCCACAATCTTCGGCAACGAAGAATGGGGCACAGCAACCCCAATCATCCCTACAATCCCCCCGCTCGAAGGAGGAAAAAAGGAGCGTATAGACATAAAGATAGAGGGTGCAATGCAAAGCGCCATAAAGATAGGTGCCCCCATACTCCCCACAGGACATCCCGATTACTATGCCTTGAAATACCTCACCGTACTGCTTGGCGGATTCTTCGGCAGCCGACTGATGACAAACATACGCGAAAAGAACGGATATACCTACCACATAGAATCCGAAGTAAGCACATTCGGCGACAAACATGTGCTCTCCATCACCACAGAGGCGGCAAATGAATATGTCGAACCGTTGATAAAGGAGGTTTACAACGAGTTGCACCGACTACAGGACGAACCTGTTTCAGCAGAAGAGATGCAAAAACTGCGCAACTGCACCCTCGGCGAACTTTGCCGTGAGTACGAAGGCCCCTCGGCAAAAGCCGATGTTTTCATCGGAACATGGCTTTCGGGTGAACCATTCGACAGCGTGAACAGATACCTCGACACAATACGCACGACCACTGCCGAAGAATTCATGCGAATAGCCCGACAACACCTCAACACCGAAAATATGACAGAAATAATCGCCGGAGCATAACATTCATATATTCAAATTCAATTACCGGGCTGCATCGTTTTTTCCGATGCAGCCCGAATTTATATTCTCCGTCAAAGGATAATTGTTGCAATTATCAAACATAATCATTATCTTTGTGCATTAAGGCATATTTTACCCGCCACACAACCAAATAAACAGAACAATTGATGAAAAAAACAATAATACTGATAATACTCACACTCTTCATAACACTCCCCGCAACATCTCAGAACGGAATAAAGAAAGCGCTGAGAGATGGAGTCGAAGCTGTCAAAGAGGGCGTATCCCCTTTGACCAACCTTGTATCTGCCACAAAGAAAGAGAAGAAAAACAACATAAAGGACCTGACCCTGAAGGACGGCGCCAAATACACTGGAGAAGCCCGCGGCAAAAAGCCCCACGGATACGGCAAAGCCACCTACCCCAATGGCGACACATACGAAGGCGAATGGGTAAAAGGCAAACGTCAGGGCAAAGGAACATACACCTTTAAAGACGGAGAGAAATACACAGGTCAATTCCACGAGAACCGTCACCACGGTCGCGGCACATACTACTTCAGCGATGGACGCCGATACGAAGGTGACTGGCAGAACGACTACCAGCACGGCAACGGCACCATGTACTACCCCAACGGCGACAAATACATAGGCGAATGGGTAGAGGACAAGCGCAGCGGTCTCGGCACCTATCTGTGGAAAATAGGCGACACCTACGTAGGTAATTGGCTCGACGACAAATACGAGGGCGAAGGCGTACTCCAATGGAGCGACAAGAGCAAATATAGCGGCAATTGGCACAACAACCACTTCCACGGCAAAGGCACATACAACTACTCCAGCGGCGACACCTACGAAGGCGAATGGGCAAACGGCATACGCCACGGCAAAGGCACATACAAATTTGCCAACGGCGACAGCTACACAGGCGAATACGCAGACGGCGAATGGAACGGCACCGGCACCTACCACAGCACCACCGGATACACCTACAACGGCAACTTCAGCAACGGCAAGCGCAACGGTTACGGCAAAGCCACATGGGAAAACGGCGCCACCTACGAAGGTTACTGGAAAAACGACCTCCGCGACGGCGAAGGCAAATACACATGGGGCAACGGCGATGTCTACGAGGGTAACTGGAAAGACGACAAGATGAACGGCGAAGGCATCATCCGCCAAACCAACGGCAACAAATATCGCGGTCCCTTTGTCAACGGTCTCGAAGAGGGCATGGGACTCGCCGAAGACAAGGAGGGCCTCAGATACGAAGGCAACTTCACAGCCGGCAAGCGCAACGGCCTCTTCACCGTAAAAGACAGCAGCGGCAACGTAATCCGCACCTGCGAATATACAATGGGACAGATAAAGCCCGAAAAGCCTATAGAGGAGCCTAAGAAGAAAGCCCCTGTAAAAAGCAAGAAAAGAAGAAGATAACCAATTAAACAAAATACCATGATACTCGACACACTGGATAACCTGGGCAAATATGCATCGCTCAGTCCCCTATTTCCCAAAGCAATAGAGTTCATCACCACCGCCGACCTTGCCAACCTTCCACTGGGAAGAAACGAAATACAGGGCGACGAGATTTTCGCCAACGTAATGGAAGCACAACCCCGCACAAAAGAGGAAGTGCCCATCGAAGTACACCGCAAATACATTGACATACAGATACCCATCAGCGCCGATGAAGTAATGGGCTACACCCCGCTCGCATCACTCCCCGAAGGAGAATACAGCGACGAGAACGATGTAACCCTCTACCCCGTAGGTCTCACAGCACAGGACTACTTCAATGTAAAGCGCACAATGTTCACAATCTTCTTCCCGCAGGACGGACACGCACCCGCAGTAACTCCTGCAAAACTGAAGAAGATCATCGTTAAAGTAGCAGTTAAATAACCCGAATACAAACCATAAACCACATCGCCATGTTAAGACTGATAGAAAGAGACGGATACCTCTCACCCTACACCGTGGAGATAGAAGGCAGATACAACCACTATCTGCACAAAGAAAACGAACTGACCCAGCAAGGCAAGCAAACACTCTCCGACTTTGCATCAGGGTACCTCTACTTCGGACTACACGCGACCAAGAATGGCTGGTGCTTCAGAGAATGGGCACCCAACGCCACTAAAATATACCTCATAGGCGACTTTTCCGACTGGAAAGAACTACCCCAATATGAGCTCAAAAGAAAAGAGAACGGAGTATGGGAAATAGAACTCCCCAAAAAGGCACTCGAACACGGACAATACTACAAGCTGAAAGTCTATTGGGAAGGCGGACAAGGCGAGCGCATCCCCGCATGGGTACGCCGCGTAGTTCAGGACGATGCCACACAAATCTTCAGTGCACAGGTGTGGAATCCCAAGAAACAATACAAGTTCAAACACAAGAAATTCAAGCCCAAATGCTCACCTCTGCTCATCTATGAATGCCACATAGGAATGGCACAGGAAGAGGAGCGCGTAGGCACATACAAAGAGTTCCGCGAGAAGATACTCCCCCGCATCGCAGCCGACGGTTACAACTGCATACAGATAATGGCCATACAGGAGCACCCCTACTACGGCAGCTTCGGTTACCATGTATCAAACTTCTTCGCAGCATCCTCACGCTTCGGCACACCTGAAGACCTCAAGGAACTAATCGACACAGCCCACGGCATGGGCATAGCAGTCATCATGGACCTTGTGCACTCACACGCAGTGAAGAATGAACTCGAAGGCATTGGTCTGCTCGACGGCGATCCCTGCCAATACTTCAACGAAGGCGACCGCCGCGTACACAGTGCATGGGACTCACTCTGCTTCAACTACGGCAAGAACGAAGTAATCCACTTCCTTCTCTCCAACTGTAAATACTGGATGGAGGAGTTCAAATTCGACGGATTCCGCTTCGATGGCGTAACCTCAATGATATACTACAGCCACGGACTCGGAGAAGCATTCTGCAACTACGGCGATTACTTCAACGGCCATCAGGACGGCGATGCCATCTGCTACCTTACCCTTGCCAACAAGCTCATCCACGAAATCAACCCCTCAGCAATAACTATCGCCGAAGAGGTATCGGGAATGCCCGGTCTTGCAGCTCCCATCGAAGATGGCGGTTACGGATTCGACTACCGCATGGCAATGAACATCCCCGACTACTGGATAAAGATGATTAAAGAACAGAAGGACGAGGACTGGAAACCATCATCAATATTCTGGGAACTAACCAACCGCCGTCAGGACGAAAAGACAATCTCATACGCCGAGAGCCACGACCAGGCACTTGTAGGCGACAAGACCATCATCTTCCGTCTGATAGACGCCGACATGTACTGGCACTTCAGCAAGGGGCACGAGACAGGCATGGTACACCGCGGAATAGCCCTGCACAAGATGATACGCCTCGTAACCGCATCGACCATCAACGGAGGATACCTCAACTTCATGGGTAACGAATTCGGACACCCCGAATGGATTGACTTCCCCCGCTACGGCAACGGTTGGAGCCACAAATATGCACGTCGCCAATGGAGCCTCGTCGACAACCCCGACTACTGCTATGCATCGCTCGGAGCCTTCGACAAGGAACTTATGGAGATAATAGGCAGCACAAAGAACTTCCAGAAACGCCCCGTGCAGGAGATATGGCACAACGACGGCGACCAAGTGCTTGCTTACTCGCGCAAGGATCTTATATTCGTCTTCAACTTCAGCCCCACACAGTCGTTTACCGACTACGGTTTCCTTGTACCCGAAGGCGCATACTCCATTGTACTCGACTCCGACGCCGTACGTTTCGGTGGCAACGGTTTTGTCGATGACAATCAGGTACACTTCACCAACAAGGATCCGCTCTATGCCAAGAAGCGCAAAGGTTGGTTGAAACTCTATCTGCCTGCACGCACTGCATTGGTGCTTAAGAAAAACAAATAAAAAAGCAACAAGAGGGTGCTGTGCCAATATCAGTTGGCACAGCACCATTATATGTAAAAAAGAGATGAAGTCGGCAAGAGAAATACGTCTGTTCCGCATGGTGCGAATAGTGTGTGCCATTGTGTTTGCACTATTTGCATTCACCTACCTGTCGGTACACCAAGCTCCGTTGCTCGAAGTGGTGTACGACATGACAGCCACCGGCAAGTTGCAATACGATGCAAACATAACCGCAGCAGTAATCACCGCTGTTCTGCTGCTTGCTACATTGTGGATAAACAAATTCGCAAAATTCAACCGCGAGTGGGAAGCACTCTCCTACCTTCCGGCATCAATTGCCCTCGCATTCATGACAGACATCGACCGCAGCATATATGTTGACGGCGAAAGTTCCGCACGATGGATATGGATAGGAGCAACAATCATATTCATATACATATTCTCGTCATGGGTGCTCCGTCGCGTGCTGTTCATGCGCATCAAGGACATCACAAGAGCCACGAACAGGATAATGTGGCGCAACTTCCTGCTTTTCACCATCATATTCTCCATTACAGGCTTCCTCACAAACAACGATGAGGACTTCAAGCACGAATGTATTTTATATCACTACATTAAAAAAGGAGATTTCGACAAGGCCAAGAAGGTAGCTGCACGCTCACTCACGGCATCGCCCGAACTTACTGCCGGCAGGGCATACACACTTGCCAGCAAAGGCGAAATGGGCGAACTGCTCTTTACCTATCCACAATATTACGGAGCAGACGGGTTGCTCCCCGGCAAGAAACAGACCTCGCCCATTGCAGCGTCGACCATCTACGAATATCTGAAAGCAGCCCCCATGCAGGGAGAGAACACAATAGACTTTCTCGCACGCGCCGTCCGGACAGACTCAGCCGCAACCGCAGCAAAGGAGTATTACCTTGCCGCACTGCTGCTCGACAAACGACTGGAGGAATTTGCCGACACACTGCCGGGCTTCTACAACACCTCCGACACAGCCGCACTGCCCCATCACTACAAGGAGGCACTGTTGCTGAACGCAAAAAAGAACAACACCCCATTGCCCTTCAACGACAAGGAACTTGAAGCAGAATACGACCGCTTCACACAGTTGGAAAATGAATACACCACCCCTCATGTACGCAACAACTATGCAAGAAAGCTGTTTGGCAAAACATACTGGTGGTACTACATATACTCTGAAGAGAAAAAATAATAATAAAAAAATAGAACCAGACATGAAAGGATTAAAGACTATTATGGCAGCATTGGTAATGACAGGAGCCGCAATTACAGGCTGTAGCGACACCCCCACCGGCAACGCTCCGGAGAGCAAAGCGGCAGAAATCATAGGCAAGTCCGACATAAAAATTGAAAACAAGCGCCTCACACCCGAAGCACTTTGGGCAATGGGCCGCATAGGAGCAGTAAACGTATCGCCCGACGCAAGCAAAATACTCTACGGAGTAAGCTACTACAGCGTACCTCAGGACAAGAGCCACCACACACTGCAAATAATGAATGCAGATGGCAGCAGCCACGCACTGCTTACCACCACAGCCGATAACGAGAGCAGCGCAGCATGGATAAAAGGCGGAACCAAAATAGCCTTCCTATCCAACGCAAGCGGCACAAGCCAAGTGTGGGAGATGAACCCCGATGGCACAGAACGCAGACAGCTCAGCAACTGCGACAAGCCGGTCGAAGGTTTCCTCTTCTCACCCGATGAAAAAAGCGTAATCCTCATACACCAGATACCCATCAAGGAGAGTACAGCCGAGAAATACCCCGACCTTCCCCTTGCCAAAGGATTCGTAGTGGACGACCTTATGTACAAACACTGGGACGAGTGGCTTACCACAGCTCCCCACCCCTTCATTGCACAGTTCGACGGTAATGCCATCACAGGCGGCAAGGACATTCTCGAAGGAACAAAATACGACTGCCCCAACCGTCCCTTCGGCGGTGCGGAACAGCTCGCATGGAGCAATGACTCGAAGAAGATAGCATACGCCTGCGTAAAGAAGATGGGTGTCGAATACACCATCAGCACCGACACAGACATCTATCTTTATGACACAACCGACGGCTCTACTGTAAACCTCTGCAAGATGAGCCCCGCAACATCAAATTACGGATACGACACTGCACCCACATTCTCACCCGACGGCACACACCTCGCATGGCTCAGCATGAAACGCGACGGCTATGAGAGCGACCAGAACCGTCTGTGCGTGATGAACCTCGCCGACGGCACACAGAGCTACATAAGCGAAAAACCCTTCGACAGCAGCGTAGACAGCTACTGTTGTCAGCCGACAGCAAGAGTCTCTATTTCACAGGTGTATGGCACGGTGCATCAATGATATACAACATCGATCTCAACGGCAAACTCACAAAAATCACCGACGGCAACTACGACTACACATCAGTATCACTGCTCGGAGACAAGCTCGTTGCCACACGCCAATCAATCAGCGAACCCACAGACATCTACACAGTGGAGGCAAGCGCAGGCGGCAAGATCACACAGCTCACACAGGAGAACAAGCACATCCTCGACCAGTTGCAACGCGGAAAAGTGGAGGCCCGTTGGACAAAATCCGTCGACGGCAAACAGATACTCTCATGGGTAATCTACCCCCCGCAGTTCGACCCCAACAAGAAATACCCCACACTGCTCTTCTGTCAGGGCGGTCCCCAATCACCCGTCAGCCAATTCTGGAGCTACCGTTGGAACTTCCAGATAATGGCAGCCAACGACTACATAGTCATTGCTCCTAACCGTCGCGGACTTCCCGGCTTCGGCATGGAGTGGAACGAGGCCATCAGCGGCGATTACGGCGGACTCTGCATGAAAGACCTCTTCGCAGCAATCGACGACATTGCAAAAGAGCCTTATGTCGACAAGAACCGCCTCGGATGCGTAGGTGCAAGCTTCGGTGGCTACACAGCAATGTGGATGGCCGGACACCACGAAAAACGCTTCAAGGCATTCATCGCACACGACGGATTCTTCAACATGGATCAGCAATACTATGAGACAGAGGAGTCTTGGTTCACAAACTGGGATCTCGGCGGCGCACCCTACGAAAAGAACGAAAAGACAGAGCGCACATACCCCAATTCGCCCCACCGCTTCGTAGAGAAATGGGACACTCCCATCCTCCTCATCCATGGCGAGCGCGACTACCGCATCCTTGCCTCTCAGTCTATGGCAGCCTTCAACGCAGCCAAACTGCGTGGCGTACCGGCACAGCTGCTGCTCTTCCCCGACGAAAACCACTGGGTGCTCCGTCCGCAGAACGGCATATTGTGGCAACGCACCTTCTTCGCATGGCTCGACAAATGGGTAAAGCCGGTAAAGGGAGGTTCTAAAAATTAGTAATTTTATATTCCTAGTAGGTTGTGTTCAGTTTCGGTCGCTTTTAGCTTTATTTTTGCATCTTTTTGATATTTGCTCAGTTACGATGCCCGCATCGCGCCTTTGCCAATATCAAAAATCTACTAAAAATAAAACTTAAAATCGTCGCGACCTAATTTATAGAACCTCCCTAAAATAATCTGAAACAGAAAGGAAATGACACTGACACAGAAAATCAACAAAAAGCTAAACGACTCCCCTGCGGCACGCTGGGGCGCACTGATGATAGTATCCTTCACCATGATGTGCGGCTACTTCATCACAGACATAATGGCACCACTCGAAGACCTGCTCACCAAAAGCCCCGCCGAAGGAGGCTTGGGCTGGACAAGTGGAGAGTATGGCTTCTTCTCCGGCGCATACGGATATATAAACGTATTCCTGCTGATGCTATTCTTCGGCGGCATCATCCTCGACAAGTGCGGCATACGCTTTACCGGAGTAATCAGTTGCGCACTGATGCTTGCAGGCGCCCTGCTCAAATGGTACGCGATAGACACAGACTTCGGCGCATCAACACTATGCGGATACCCCATGCAGGTAACACTCGCCGCATTGGGATTCGCCATCTTCGGCATGGGAGCAGAGATAACCGGAATCACCGTAACCAAGATTATAGCAAAATGGTTCACCGGCCACGAACTTGCCCTTGCAATGGGATTGCAGGTAGCTATGGCACGTATCGGCACAGCCGCTGCTCTTGCATGCAGCCTGCCCATCGCCAAAGCATTTGACTCGATATCATCGCCCATGCTCATCGGTGCAGCCCTGCTTTGCATAGGTCTCCTCTCGTACCTTGTATATTGTGTGATGGACAAGAAGCTGGATGC
>JAFYLO010000175.1 GCA_017557045.1 Bacteroidaceae bacterium
ATCAAAAAATGAATAGGGGGCTTATACAAGTTTAAATATCAAATTTTAAAAGAATTAAATACGTTTACCGGACACCAATAATTTGATAATCATTAATATTATTTGTTTACCCCATTGCTCTTCCCATAATCCTTTCTCAGCGACACAGCCCGCTCGGTGGGGAAATCAGCAGGGAGTGACTGTTTCACTTTTCCCGTTGCGCTCCATTCGGCGCCACGCAGCAGCAGTGTCTGGAATCCGGCGCATTGCATGGCGGGAGTATCTGCAAGAGACGGCCCGCAGTGGCCCAACATTATGTGGAAAATGCGTGCTTTCCCGTAATCTACGGTAAAGACTAAAGGTTCTTCGCGTCCTGAACCGCCTGTGTTTCTATCGGCCTTGCCTGAGTAGAGAAGCTCCTTGATGTTGGCAGGGCCACGCATACGGTCGTACATTTCGTCCTGCGCGTGCATCCAGTTGTCGGGAAAATCTTTTGTGATAGGGTGGTTGGCATTGCGGCAGTGCATGGGGTACTCTCTCTGCATTCCGTGTGAGCCGCCGTGCCCGGGGGAGTGGTCGAGTACAGGCTTGCCATCTTGCAGATAGTAGTAGGGGCCGGATTTTTCGTTGCGCCCCTCCCACCCTCCGAGGGCTATTATTTTGTTAAATTCCTCCCATCCGGCAAAGGCATTGTCGGCAGCATGATAGACAATTACTCCGCCGCCATCCTGAACGTATTTAAGGAATGCACTGTCTGTCGTTTCGCTCCAACGGTCGCCATTGTAGTCGAGTACAACAACATCGTATTTGTCGAACCGGGGATCGAAACTGCTCATATTGCCACCTGCAGGGGGAGTAAGTGCTATGTCGGTTGCGAACATTCCCGAGTTGTCGAGAATCTCTTTTATGGCCAGATGGCTGACCTTCCAGTTGTGGTTGTTCTGTCCTGAGACTACAAGAGCCCTAAGAGGTTTATGGCTGCAACTAGAGAGTATGATGGTGGTTGCAATTGCCAAAAGGTGTATCAGTTTGCTGATGCTTTTCATGGTTGTGGTTGTTTATGTTGTCTGTGTGGTTAGGGGTGGCGGGTGCTTCTCAGGGTGAAGAGTGTAATTTCGGGCGGGGCGCCTATTCTGAATGGGAACATTGTCTCGCCCAATCCTATGTTTACATATAGCAGTTGCTCTCCCTCTTTGTATAGTCCTTTGTACTCGTCGTACAAGAGGCTTATTATTGACCATCCGAACAGCGATGATTGCATTCCGTGGGTGTGTCCCGACAGTGTAAGGTCTATGTCAGGGTGGTCGAGGACTTCTGAACGCCAATGGCTGGGATCGTGGGTAAGAAGTATCTTGTAGCTGCCATTTGAGCCTTCGATGGCTTTGGGCAGGTTGCCTGATGAACGGAAACGGTTTTTTGCCGATGTGTTTTCAACTCCTATTATTGATATTGTGTCGCTGCCGCGAGTTATTTGGCGGTTCTCGTTCAGCAGCAGATGCCATCCCATACCTCTTTGCCTACGGATGAGCGATGCTGCATCCTCTCGGCGTTTCTCTTCGCTCCAGTCGCGGTTGTAGTGGCTGTAGTCGTGGTTGCCGAGTATTGAGTATACTCCATCTTTAGCCTCCAGTTTGCGGAGTATATCCTCGGAAAAGTCAAGCTCGCTGCTGTTGAGGCTGACAAGGTCGCCGGTGGAGAGTATGACATCGGGGTTGAGGGCGTTTATCTCGTCCACTGTCTTTTGCAGTCTCTTGCGGCGGTTTTCGTATGAGCGCAGATGTATGTCCGATATTTGCACTATGCGGTAGCCATCGAACGATGCAGGTATTTTTTCGGAGGTTATTTCCACCTCTTCTACATTTGTGAGATTGCGCTCTATGAGATTGCCGTAGAGAAGCAGTGTCGGGAATATGAGCAGGCTCCACAGGCCGCGCTTGAAACTCTTTAGGAAGGGGAGTCCGAATAGTTTCAGTATTGCGGATACTATGGCTGATATTATTGCGAGTGCTGCCGATATGCTCAACAGCAGTATGGCGGTGGCATAAAATTCCATCTCTTTTGGGGCTATTTCTTGGGTGATATTTTAGTTTTTCCGCTGCCCAATTTTCCTTTCGGGGTGATGGTGGATGCGTCGGCTTCCATTATGTGGCAGCGGCCGTTGTTGTAGAATGTTGCTTTGGCATTGCCCTCGGCGTCGGTGCGCAGAAGAGGGTTCCAATAGAGAGTACGGCGGTAGTCTGTTTCGCCGGGCAGGGGGGCATTCTTGTAGTCGGGTGAGAAGAATTCCCTTACGGTGGAGTAGCCTTCTACGTATGTTGCGCGTTGTCCTTTCATGTCGTAGGTTACTGCTGTGCGTTTGCGGGGATAGATGAGGGCAAGGTATTTCTTTTCGCTTGCGCTGTGATTGATGAGGTCTATCAGCGGGCTGTCGGGGTACATGTTCTTGTGCGACAGGCGCAGATGCTGGTAGGCGAATGGGTTGTTGAAGAATAGGATGTATTCGACTTCTTCGAGGTCTATAAGGCCGGAGTATTGCGGGGGTATGGTCGAACCCCACACACTGCCTTCGAAGCGCATGGGTATGTAAGTTATCGGTGTGTTCTTGTAGCTCATGATGTTTGTCGTGTGCTCTTCGTCCATGAAGCGGGGAGCCTTTTCGAGCAGGTATTGGTTGACATTGCCGAGTAGTTCGCCTTTGTCGTACATTGCTTCGCTCTCTTCCCGTACATAGTAGGCTTCACAGTCGAGATAATTTTCCTGTTCTTTTATTTCAATGCCGGGGAGCACAAGGAAGTCCTGTACTTGTGTGGCTTTGTCGAGTGGTTTTGTCGATGTGGGGTAGTGCACTATGGGGTTGGGCGTGTTTGTCTCCCATTGGGCGTAGATGCGCTTTTGCGACATGGGGGCACGGTTTATCTTTATGCGGGCATCCTTTTTCAGTCGTTCTTCGTTGCCATCTTCACCGTCATCTTTAGACAGGAAAAGTATCAGGTGCCAGTCGTCGTAGAAGTCTTCGAGTTTGAAGTTGAATTCTCCCTTTTCGTTGGTTGTTACGCTTTGGCTTTGTACATACTTGCCGTCGGGCGAGAAGGCTCGCATCCTTACTTTTATGTCTTTCAGCGGTTTATTGTAGGATAGGGCATATACTTCGCCGTCGATGGTTATACCGTCTTCGAGGTAGTTTGTTACCTTGAATGGCTTTGTGCCTGCCATAGTCTCCCATCCGTATCGGCGCCAGCCTTGTACGAGCATGAGGTTGTCGAGGGCACGCAGATGCTCTTCGTCGTTGCTTTCGAAGTAGTATTCGGGGTTGGAGATGTAGCCTTTGAGGTCGCTTGATAGCAATAGGTCGGTGCAGATGTTGTCGCTGTAGTTGCCGCCGTTCTCTACATCGCCGTCGCGCACTGCAAGGCTTATGTAGGTCTCTATGGGTGTGCCGGCGCGGTCGGTTACTTTGGCATTGAGGTTTACCTTTTCAAAGGGTTTGTATGCGGGCTTGTCGGTGCTGATGCTTATGTTTATGCCGTTGGGTAGGTTGTTGTGCGAGAAGAATAGGCGTTCTGCCACAATCTTCCCTTTTTCGGTAAAGAGTGTGAGCTGTTGTACGCCGGCGGGTATCTTGCTCTTGTCGATTGTGATGCGTGCTTTGTCGCCTTCCCAGCGTAAGGTGTCGAAGTAGGTGAGTATTCCTCGGCAGATGATTGTTGCTCCTATGGTTTCGGGGTGTACTCCGCTGCGTGCTATTTCGGCTTCGAGGTTCTGCTCCTGCATGTTGTCGATGCTGAGGATGTAGCCTTTGCTTTCGGCTTTGGGCAGCTTGAAACTCTCTTCCTTGCCGTCGATGGTGAATGTTACTTTGTTGTTGTCGGTTTCGCCGGGGGTGTGGAGGAAGCTGCCCATACCTTCCCTAATGTCGGTTATCTGCTTGCCGTTTATTTGGGCTTTTGTGTCGCTTATGGGCAGGCCTTTGTTATCGGTTATCCTGAAGCCTATGCGCGATTGGATACCCTCAACGAGTGCTCCGCCTTCGGGGTAGAATTCTACTGTCGGGTTGTTCTGTTTCTTGCTCTTTTTGCGTACTTCGGTGGAGCGAGTGGTGTTGGTGGTGGTGAACTGCATCTGTGCGTAGTCGCCATCGGTTTCGGGTGCATCGTAGACGGGGAATACTCGCGAGAAGTAACAGCCTTCGCCGAAGTTCTGCATTTCGCGGGTGTATGCCCTCACTTCGTAGAATCCTGAGCGGAGGGCATTTATTACGTTTATCTTGTTCGAGAAGCCTTCGGAGAAGGTCTCGCTTCGGCCTATGAGGTCGAGGTTGCCGTAACAGCGGCCGGCTACTATTTTCAGCTTTTTCGATGCTACAATGTCGCCGTCGGGGGTGAGCAGTTCCACATACAGTATCTTGCTCTTTGCTATCGGCAACAGTGTGCCTGCGTCCACAACGTAGGCACTGAACCATATTGTCTCGCCCAGATAGTAGGCTTTGTTGTCGAAGTGCAGGAATACCTTTTCCTGAGGGCAGTTTTTGTTGAAGGCTGATATGTGTGCGGCGAATTCCCTAAGGCGTGTGTATGGACTTTCCTGTGCTTGGGTGTGTGTGCCACCAAACAGTATTGTTGCTGCTATTGTCAGCGTCAGTAGGTTCTTTTTCATGGTCGTAGCTGTTTAGTATCGCAAATTAAATACAATCAGTCGAGATTTACAATGCTTATTTTATTATATTTTGTTCTGGTGGGCATGTTTTGTATTATTGGTGTCCGATAAATTCTGCTTATATGTTGAATGACGCAAGCAAAAGTTTCAAACCCCTCCGTCCTCAAAAACAAGTTTTTGATAGATCCCGCAAGCTCGGCACTCCTTTGATAATATCGAAACTATGCTGCGCTCGTTGTAAATGTAAGTAAACTTCCATTCACTCGCTTGCTTTAGCTTTGGAAAGCTAAAGCTTTGAATGTTTCTAAATTCGGCTGCACTCGGCAGAATATAAACAAGTTTACATTCTGCTCTCATTTGCACGAATTTTCGTCGTCGCAAAGCTCGTGCCAGTGAGTACAATGCGAGCTTGCTTGCAATTGTAAACGAGCGCAGCAGAGCTTCGCATAAAGCAAACATTGCTTATTACGCAATGTCCCTCTCCAATAGAGGGAGAATGTCGTATATTGATAA
>JAFYLO010000176.1 GCA_017557045.1 Bacteroidaceae bacterium
CCTATTCATAGAGTGCCAGGAGCGCGCAATGGACGTCATCCCCAACAGCGGAATGGCAAGCACTACAGACCTCGGTGATGCCACCTGCCTTCACCCGCCAAAGAAATTCGAGATAGGCGCACGTCTTGCTGCATTGGCAATGGCACAGACATACGGCCGCAAGGGCTTCGAGGCAAAAGCGCCCCAATATGAGTCGCACGAAGTAAAGGAGGATGGCAAGGTGAAGATAAAGATGAAGAATGCCCCGCAGGGGCTTGCTCCGTGGAGCAACGTACCCGTAAAGGGCTTCGAACTTGCAGGCGAGGACCGCAAATTCCATCCTGCGGAAGCACGCGTATGGGGAAGCATTGTTACAGTGTGGAGCAAGGATGTTCCCAAACCCGTAGCAATCAGATATGCATTCCATAACGTACCAGGCGAGGTGAATCTGAAGAATCTTTATGATGTACCGGCTATTCCCTTCCGCACAGACCGTTGGAATGATGTGAAGTAAAATTCAAAAAGTAACCAAATAATAAAAACTCTCCGATTATATTTTAAAATCGGAGAGTTTTTATTATTTGGAGGATTTATTACTTCTGTCTTATATATATATTCATCGGCACACCGGTGAAATTCCACTTTTCGCGTATCTTGTTCTCAAGGAAGCGCTTGTAGGGTTCCTTTACATACTGCGGCAGGTTGGCGAAGAATATGAACGATGGCACGCGCACATCGGGCAACTGCATACAGTATTTAATTTTGATATATTTGCCTTTTGTCGAGGGGGGCGGATAAGCCTCTATCAGCGGCAGCATCTCCTCGTTGAGTTTGGCAGTCGATACTCTGTTCTTTGAGTTGAGGTAGACCTCTTTGGCAAGTTCGAGCACCTTGAAGACGCGCTGCTTTGTTACGGCCGATGTGAAGATGATGGGGAAATCGGTGAAAGGAGCCACGCGTGCTCTGATGGAACTTTCGAAGAATTTCATCACCTTGTCGGACTTGTCCTCAACAAGATCCCATTTGTTCACAACTACCACAAGGCCCTTCTGGTTGCGCTGTATGATGGAGAAGATATTCAGATCCTGACTCTCTATTCCGCGGGTGGCGTCGAGCATGAGGATGCAGACATCGGAGTTCTCTATGGCGCGTATCGAACGGAGCACAGAGTAGTATTCAATATCCTCGGATACCTTGTTCTTTTTTCTGATTCCGGCGGTGTCGACAAGATAGAAGTCGAAGCCGTACTTGTTGTATCGGGTGAGGATGGAGTCGCGGGTGGTGCCTGCTATATCCGTAACAATATTGCGGTCGGTTCCGAGGAATACATTCACGATAGAACTTTTACCGGCATTGGGACGGCCTACTACTGCAAATTTGGGTATATTCTCCTCGGCTGTCTCTTCTGCGTCCTTGCGGAATTTGGCAACTACCGCGTCGAGCAGGTCGCCTGTGCCGCTACCGTTTGCTGCCGAGATGCAGTACATTTCGTCGAGTCCCATTGCGTAGAATTCGGCTGCATAATACTGTATGTCATAGTTGTCGACCTTGTTGGCTACCACAATCACGGGCTTGTCGCTGCGGCGGAGCATCGATGCCATTTCGCTGTCGAGGTCGGTGAGACCGTTCTGTGTGTCCACGACGAAGAGTATGACATCTGCTTCGTCCATTGCCATTGTTACCTGTTTTCTTATTTCGCCTTCGAATATATCGTCGGAGTTTACTACCCAACCTCCGGTGTCGACCAGCGAAAATTCCTTGCCGCCCCACAGACATTTGCCATACTGACGGTCGCGGGTGGTGCCTGCTTCGTCCGAGATTATCGCCTGCTTGGTCTCGGTGAGGCGGTTGAAGAGGGTCGATTTTCCCACATTGGGACGGCCCACTATTGCTACCATGTTTGCCATAATTATCAGTCCTTTTGGTTATAACCGAACATACGCAATTTCTTGTCGGAATTGCGCCAGTCCTTGTTTACTTTCACAAGTAATTCTAAATATATCTTCTTGTCGAAGAATTTTTCGAGCTCTTTACGGGCATCGGTGGCCACTTTTTTGAGGGCCGAGCCTTCGTGTCCGATGATGATGCCTTTCTGCGAATCGCGCTCAACGTATATGTTGGCGCTGATGTATATGCTCTTTTCTGCCTCTTTGAAGAGTTCTACGGCGGCTTCTACCACGTAGGGTATCTCTTTGTCGTAGTGGAGCAGGATTTTCTCCCTTATTATTTCGGTTACAAAGAAGCGGGCCGGCTTGTCGGTCAACTGGTCTTTGTCGAAATAGGGGGGTGAATCGGGCAGCAGTTGCATGATTCTCTTTAGCACTACATCCACGTTGAACTTTGCGAGGGCCGATATCGGGAGTATTTCGGCTTTCGGCAAGAGTGCATGGAGCTGTTCCACGCGCTTGGTGAGTTCAGCCTGGTTGCTCAGGTCTATCTTGTTTATAAGAACAAGTACCGGTACTTCGAGTTTATTGACCTCCTCGATGAATTCCAGATTCTTTTCGGGGGTCTCTACCATGTCAGTAACATAAAGAAGTACATCGGCGTCGCGCAGTGCCGAGCGAGAGAAGCGCAACATTGCTTCCTGCAGCTTGTAGTTGGGTTTGAGGACACCGGGGGTATCCGAAAAGACTATCTGTGCCTCGTCGGTATTAAGGATGCCCATTATACGGTGGCGGGTGGTCTGCGCCTTGAAAGTGGCGATGGAGATGCGCTCGCCTACGAGTAGGTTCATCAGTGTGGATTTTCCTACGTTGGGGTTGCCTACGATGTTTACAAAACCTGCTTTGTGCATATTTCCTACTTTTTGTTTGTACCTAAGGGATTAGGTCTATTCTACGACAAAAAACGCACACAACACATACGGATGGTGCGTTTTTAGATTTATTCCTACATTACCGCTGTCAGCGGCCTCAGAACTTGTCTTTTCTGAATATTAAGCCTCTTTCTTCTCAACAGCGAGTTTGCCTCTGTAATAACCGCAAGCACCGCATACGGTGTGATATACATGCCATTCGCCGCAGTTGGGGCATATTGCAAGTGTAGGAGCTACTGCCTTGTCATTTGTTCTTCTCTTGGCAGTTCTTGTCTTTGACTGTCTTCTTTTAGGATGTGCCATTTTCTTAAGTTTTAATTATCTTCTTCTATTTGTAAATTCTTTAAACCATCCCATCTGGGATCCGTTGCTCTCTCTTCGGTAAATTCTTCTTCGTCGGGGTCGCGACGGGTATATTTCTGTAATTTACCGGACATTTCGGCATTGCATTTACCGGGAGCATGCACACGCTTTGTCGGCAATGCAAGGGCGATAAATTCGTAAAGATGCCATGCGAGGTTTATTTCACCCTCGTTTTCGGGTATCACTACAACATCGCCTTCGTCGGCATATGTTTCGCCCAATTTCACTTTCATGTTGTTGGTTGCTTCCACCTCTATCGGCAATTCGTCGAGGCATCTGTCGCACTGAACAACAACTGTTCCGGCGGTTGTAATTGTAAGGTCGTATACATCGCGGCGACACGCTACTTCTACAACTGCCTTTACTGTTCCTTTCTGAAACTCCTGACCATCGATATCCTCAAAAAACTTGTTATCGAGGTCGTACTCTACCTTGAAGGCGGATTGTTTCAACCCCCTAAGGTCTATTTTAAATTTATCAAAGCGTCCCATTCTTCCTTATAATCATCTACATTTATATTAATAATCACCACTGACAGGAGTTATTTGATTTTCACAAGGTACCTTTGGATTTCATCGCAAAATTTTCAATAAAATCCATACAGAACCTAAATTGGGCACAAAGATAAGAATAAAATTCCAAGTAAATGCTCATATTTATATAAAAAAATCATTTTTTTAATTCTATTCTGAAAGTTGTCCCTCTGTTCAGCTCTGATTTTTTCACAAATATGCGTCCTTTATGGTATTGTTCCATGATTCTTTTCGCCAATGAGAGGCCAAGGCCCCAACCGCGTTTCTTGGTGGTGTAGCCAGGTTCGAAGACTGCATTGAACTTGGATTTCGGTATACCTTTGCCTGTGTCGCTGAGTTCTATGAATGCCTTCTCTTCGTTGTGGGCAACTTCTATGGTGATTGTTCCGGCGCCGTTCATGGCATCTATTGCATTCTTACATAGGTTTTCTACCACCCATTCCATCAATGGAGCATTGATGCGCACTTCGAGCGGACGCTTCGGGTAGTGGCAGATAAATTCTATTTTGCTGGAGCTGCGCCGTTTTATGTACTCCACTACCCTTTCGAGCAGTTCTATGAGATCTGCCGCCTGCGGTTCGGGCATTGAGCCTATCTTGGAGAAACGCTCGGCGATGGTACGCAGACGGGAGACATCCTTTTCCATTTCGGGCAGAAGTTCTTCGGCAGGATATTTGTCTTTCAGCACTTCGGTCCATGCCATAAGGGACGAAATAGGTGTCCCCAATTGATGTGCCGTCTCTTTGGAGAGACCGACCCATACTCTGTCCTGCTCGGCACGCTTGGAACTGAGTATCGCTACAAGGCAGACGAGGAAGAATATGACTGCTACAACGAGCTGCACATATGGGTAGTAGGCAAGTTGCGTCAGTATCAACGAGTCGGAATAGCAGACTTCGATATATTCGCCGGGAAGTTCCTTACCCATATCTATACGGATAATATTACCGCTTTCGCGCATAGCCGAGACAAGGCGGTGCAGTACGGCAAGAGTGTCGGTACCGGCATCGATGTCAATATTGCGATAGTTGTTTATGGCGCCCTTGTTGTCGGTTACTATTACGGGGATGGTATTGTTGCCATCAAGCACTGTGAGCACCAGGCTGAGGTCGGTATTTTCATCGGCGCTGTTGAGTGTGCGCATTGCTGCTGCCCACACCTGCATTTTGCGCAGTTCTTCTTGCTTAAGGTCTGCAACCAAGGCGTTGGAGACTATAAGGGAGACTGCTGCAATGATTGCCGCTCCTGCTATGAGCAATATTTTTATTTTGCGAAAGCTGTTTATCCACTGCATGACTTCTTGTTTTTCTTTTAATGATTATCAAATATATTACCTAAAGTGCAACGTTGCATTGCAATGTCGGTGGAAATAAGTAACTTGAAAAGTTGTCCCACTTTAAGCTAATCTTTGGACACATCTTTCAGTTTTTATATTTTGCTAATCTCTTTAAAATAAGAAACTTAAAAAGCTGTCCCTCTTAAAGGGGGACGAGAACTTTTTTCCGAGAAAAAAGTTCGGAGGGGGTTCTTAACCCATCGTACTACAATAAACCATACTACGCGAGG
>JAFYLO010000177.1 GCA_017557045.1 Bacteroidaceae bacterium
AGAGCGCATTGATGCCATACGCCGCATAGTACCCGACTGCGGACTGTCGACCGACATTATAGCAGGCTTCTGCGGTGAGACCGAGGAGGACCACCAACAGACACTATCGCTCATGCGATACTGCAAATACGATGCTGCCTTTATGTTCAAATACTCGGAGCGCCCCGGCACATTCGCCAGCCGCCACTTCAAGGACGACATAAGCGAGGAGGAGAAGATACGCCGCCTCAACGAAATAATCGCCTTGCAGCAAGAGCTCTCCGCAGAGAACAACAAAGAGTGTATAGGCAACACCTACGAAGTGCTTGTAGAGGGAATATCCAAACGCTCCACAGCGCAATACTACGGACGCACAGAACAGAACCGTACAGTGGTATTCGACCGCAGAGACTACAAGATTGGCGACTTTGTAAAAGTACGCATAACAAGTTCCACCGCCGCAACATTGCTCGGTGAACCTGTAGAAGAATAATACATATGGAAATAACCAAAAACGATATAGAACAGGCAGTAGGCCTGCTGAAAATACTCATCAGCACCCCATCGGTAAGCAGAGACGAGAGCGAAGCGGCCGACAGGCTGCAATCCTACATGGAACGCAGCATTCCCTTTCAGGGCACTGTACACCGCCATCTGAACAACATCTGGTGTATTGCCCCCGGATACGATGAATCGCGCCCCACCCTGCTGTTGGACGCACACATAGACACCGTAAAGCCGGTGGCTGCATGGACTAAATCACCCTTTACCCCTGTGGTGGAGGATGACTGTCTCTACGGGCTCGGAAGCAACGACGACGGCGGCTCGCTTGTAGCCATGCTCCACGCATTCTACAAACTTGCGCAGACCGAACAGGCATATAACCTCATATTCCTCGCATCGGCCGAAGAGGAGGTATCGGGCAAGGATGGAATAGAATCGGTACTTCCCATGCTGCCTCCAATATCCTGCGCCATCATAGGCGAACCTACAGGAATGAACCCCGCTATTGCCGAAAAGGGACTGATGGTGCTCGACTGTACGGCAAAGGGAAAATCGGGACACGCCGCACGCAACGAAGGAATCAATGCCATCTACGAAGCACTGCCCGACATCGAGTGGTTCCGTACATACACCTTCCCCAAAGTATCTCCGCTGTTGGGTCCTGTAAAAATGAGCGTAACACAGATAAATGCCGGCACACAGCACAATGTAGTCCCCGACACTTGCAAATATGTGGTTGATGTACGCAGCAACGAGTGCTACAGCAACAAGGAGATTGCAGACATTATTTCTGCAAACGTAAAATCGGAGGCCACACCCCGCTCACTGCGCCTGAACTCCTCATCCATAGCCCCGGAGCACCCGTTGGTGAGACGCATGGTGGAATTGGGACGCACTCCGTTCGGTTCCCCCACCCTATCAAACCAAGCGCTTATCTCGGGAGTACCTTGTCTGAAATTGGGTCCCGGAGAGTCATCGCGTTCACACACCGCCAACGAATTTATAAAGATAAGCGAAATACGCGAAGGCATCGAACTTTACATAAAGTTGCTCGACGGAATAGAAATATAGGGAGGTCCTATGAATTAAGGATGGGGCCTTATCTGAAAAGCCTGTTCACAAACGGGATACTCTTCAGCGGAAGATCTCTCTTCACAAAATAGCATAAGTACACTATCAGAAGCAGAGTGTTGCATGAGAGGCGCAGAATTGTATTCTCCACCGGCAGAAGGGCCGACGCGCCATAGAGCAACAGAAATATTGCCACATAGCCGAAGATGGCCTTTAGGTCGTAATCGATGTTATTGCGCCGACGACCAACAAAATAGGAGAGCAACATCGACACAAGATAGGCTGTAAACGATGCCCATGCACATGCCATATAACCATAATGCGGCACAAACAGTATGTTTATCGCAAAGAGTATCGCGCAGCCTGCAAATGAGAAGAGTGCTCCCCAATAGGTTTCATCGTTCAGTTTGTACCAGAAGGAGAGGTTGAAATAGATTCCCATAAAAATCTCCGCAGCCATCACAAGCGGCACCACCTTCAGACCTGCCCAATAATCGGGGCTTATGATATATTTTATCAAGTCCATGTAGAATACAACGCAGAGGAATGCAAAGAGCGCCACAGCTATAAAATACTTCATGGCTTTTGCATAGAGAGCCTTGCTGTCCTCCTTGTCACGGTTGCCGAAGACAAACGGCTCGTATGCGAAGCGGAAAGCCTGCATCAGCATCGCCATTATGGCTGCAATCTTCACCGATGCACCATAGACACTCAATTCGGCCCTACCCTGCGCTCCCGGCACAAGTTGGGGATAAAGTATCTTGTCGGCATTCAGATTGAGTATTCCCGCAATGCCCAGCAGCAACAGCGGCCATGAATAGGAGAGCATCTTCTTCAGCAGCGCTGCATCATGCACAGGACGGTACATTCTCAGTTCGGGAATAAAGAATAGAGTGATGAACGAGGTGCATACAAGGTTTATGAGAAACACATAATAGGATTGTCTATCAGGTGAATATAACCAAGAGACACTATCGGGATTCTTGCCGTAAAGATAGGGTAACAGCAGGAAGAATATAAGATTAAGCGCAATATTCGTAATGATATTGAGCATCTTCAGCGACGCAAACTTTATGGGACGCCCCTGAAAGCGCAACAACCCGAAGGGGATTGACTGCAATGCATCAAGTGCAACAACCACAGCCATCATGGTAATGAATTCGGGATGCGATGCGTAGCCCAACAACGGAGCGAGCGAGCCTATATTAAGGAACACTCCGGCAAGGAAAAGTGCGCACAACACTCCAACCACCTGCAAGCACATGGAGAATACCTGCGACACGTTACCCTTCTGCCTGTCGGCGAAACGGAAGAATGTTGTCTCCATTCCGAAAATGAGTACCACGAGTATGAATGCCGTCCACGCATACATATTGGTAACAACACCATACTCTCCCGACTCCACACTCATCTTAGCAGTGTAGAGCGGCACCAGCAGATAGTTGAGGAAGCGTCCCACTATGCTGCTCATTCCGTAAATTACTGTATCCTTAAGAAGCGAACCTAATTTTGACATTTTTGCTGTTTGTGTTTATACGAAGCTGTTTGCACACAACTTCTAAAAAAGAGTCCCCTGCCCACCGCCGGCATTGAATTTCGAGCGTCCAAGATGCTCGTAGGCAAGTTCGGTAACTTCGCGTCCGCGCGGTGTGCGCTTGATGAATCCCTCCTTTATGAGATAAGGTTCGTAGACCTCCTCTATTGTGCCTGCATCCTCGCTCAGAGCCGTAGCAATGGTGCCTATACCCACAGGGCCGCCCTTGAACTTGTCGATGATGACACAGAGAATCTTGTTGTCAATCTCATCGAGTCCGTACTTGTCGATGTTCAATGCTTCGAGCGCAGTACGCGCAATGCCTACATCTATGTGTCCGTTGCCCATCACCTGTGCAAAGTCGCGCACACGACGCAGAAGAGCATTTGCAATACGAGGGGTTCCGCGGCTGCGGCGGGCTATTTCGTATGCAGAATCATTGTCGTAGGTAACGCCCAGAATGTCGGCCGAGCGGCGTATGATGCCTGCAAGTGTCTTGCTGTCGTAATATTCAAGGTGCATATTTATGCCGAAGCGGGCACGCAGAGGGGCAGTAAGCAATCCGCTGCGTGTAGTTGCACCGATGAGCGTAAAGGGGTTAAGGTCTATCTGTATCGAACGCGCCGAGGGACCTTTGTCGATAAGAATGTCTATGCGGTAGTCCTCCATTGCCGAATAGAGGTATTCCTCCACAATGGGCGAAAGACGGTGAATCTCGTCGATGAAGAGCACATCGTTGGGTTCGAGCGATGTGAGGATGCCTGCAAGGTCGCCGGGTTTGTCGAGAACCGGTCCTGAAGTAACCTTGAATCCTACTCCAAGTTCGTTGGCTATAATGTTGCTCAGCGTGGTCTTTCCCAATCCGGGAGGGCCATGCAGAAGTACGTGGTCGAGCGATTCGCCACGCATACGTGCGGCCTGCACGAAAATATTGAGATTGCTCACAATCTTTTCCTGACCACTGAAGTCGTCAAAGGAGAGGGGGCGCAGCGCATTCTCGAATTCCTTGTCGCTGTTGCGGTTCTGCCGGCCTCTTATGTCGAAATTGTCACTCATGAGTGTATGTTATTTTATTACCCAGGCACTGCTGTGCGGTTTTGTCTCTTTGGGATTGTAGTATTGTGATTCTTTTGATGGAATAAGCAGCTTGTAACTCTTGCGGTTGGGGTTGCGGTGAGTGGTGCTGCGTACCCACGGATTGGCATCGCGCAATTGCAGATAGTTTATTCCATGTTTTTTGGCTATTGCGGTAAAATCTATTGTGGCTGCGCTTGTCTCTACGGTGTCCGAATAGACTACGGGGGGATAAAGGTCGCTGCTCTTCAGCAGAAAGCCATAGCGCGAAGGAGAAGAGAATATCAGTTTCGCGGTAAGTATGCGGAAGAGGTAGCGCGAAGTTTCGGGTACAAGTGCGAGATCTGTCGCCTTGCTCTCCTTCTGCGCTGCTATGCGCTTGGAGACGCTGTTGCCGCCTGCATTGTAGCTCGCTGCCACTGTAAGCCAGTCACCAAAGGTCTTATAGTATGCCTTAATGTAGCGACAAGCGGCGCGTGTGGCTTTTTCTATATTGTAGCGTTCGTCAACGCTGTTGTTGACCTCAAGACCGTACTGCTTGGCTGTGGCGGGCATGAACTGCCACAATCCTCCGGCTCCCACTGAGGAACGGGCGTAAACATCGCCGTTGCTTTCGATTATCATCAGATATTTGAAGTCGTCGTGCACGCCTTGCTCTTTCAGTATCGGTTCCACAATGGGGAATATGCGGTTGGCACGTTTGAGCATCAGCTGTGTGTTTATATGGGAGTAGGTAAATGTGAGAATTTCCCTGTCCATGCGCTCTCTGAGGTCGCTACGCGTGAGGTCGACATTTTCTCCGGCAAACATCATGCTTGCGGGCACTTCGGGTGAGGTTACGTTGTACGGCACCTGTGAGCGCGGCTCATTCTGCGGGCTTGTACCCTGATGGCTCTGCATCAGTTGCGCGGCTGCTACAACAGCGATTGCCACGAGCAGAAAACCTGTAATGTTTTTCAGTGAATATCTGTTTTGCATAAGGGATATACGGATGTTTTGAAAAATGAAAGGCAAATGTACTCTTTTCCCCTGCAAATAACAAGGATTTTTATTGATTTGCATCGCTTTTTTTTGTTCCTTTGCAAAATAATTGACTGCATGAACGAGTGTATCCCCGCAAACAGGGGTAACTTTTAGCGGTCTATACATATTTATTGCACAATATGGAGGAATTTGAATTGATTGCAAAGACCTTTCAAGGTCTTGAAGAGGTGCTCGCCAAAGAGCTGGTTGAGCTTGGTGCCAACAACGTACAGATAGGTCGCCGCATGGTCTCTTTCACCGGAGACAAGGAGATGATGTACAAGGCTAATTTTTGTCTTCGTACCGCGATACGCATTCTCAAACCCATAGCACACTTCAAGGCATCTTCGGCCGACGAGGTGTATGAGAAGGTAAAAGCGATGGACTGGGACAAATATATGGATTGGGGAATGACCTTCTCGGTCGATTCTGTCGTGTACAGCGACATATTCCGCCATTCGAAATTTGTGGCTTACCGTGTAAAGGATGCCATTGCCGACCATTTCAACGAAAAATGCGGCAAGCGCCCCTCGGTACGTCTTAACAACCCCGACCTTATTTTCCACATACACATAGCACAGGAGGAGTGCACACTGGCATTCGACAGTTCGGGTGAGTCGCTGCACCGCCGCGGATACAGGGAGGAGACCGGCGCTGCGCCCATCAACGAGGTACTTGCAGCAGGCCTTATACTGCTCACCGGCTGGCGCGGAGAGTGCGACTTTGTAGACCCCATGTGCGGTTCGGGAACAATTCCCATCGAAGCGGCACTCATTGCCCGCAACATCGCTCCCGGTGTCTACCGCAAGGGCTTTGCATTCGAAAAGTGGCGCGACTTTGACAGCGAGCTTTTCAGCAAGATATATGACGACGATTCACAGGAGAAGGAGTTCCACCACAAGATATACGGATACGATGCAGACGGCCGTATGGTAGGATGCGCACGCCGCAACATCAAGTCGGCGATGATGGGCGACTACATCGAGGTCGACTGCCGCGAGATAAAGGACTTCGAGCCTATGGAGAACCGCGCGATAATGGTGGTCAATCCCCCTTACGGCGAACGTCTCCTGTCGGACAAGTTGCTTGAGACATACAAGACACTCGGCAGCAGACTGAAGCACGCATTCTCGGGCAACGAGGCATGGATTATAAGCAGCAACTACGAATGCTTCGACCAGATAGGTCTCAAAGCATCGGCACGTATAGCACTCTTCAACGGAGACCTCGATTGCGAGTTCCGCAAATTCGAGCTCTTCCAGGGAAAATACAGCGGCTTCCGCGACGAGGGAAAATCGTTGCAAAAGGATTTTGCGCCCCTGAAGAGAAGGTCGCGTCTCACAGGACTCGACGGTGAAACAAAAGAGAGCCGTCGCCAGCGCGAGAGCTACGAAAACATGACCGAAGAGGAGATTGCAGCAGCAAAGCGTCGCCGTCAGCTTGAGTCGTACCTCGGAGGACGCGCCGGCAGAAAGCCCGCACGCCCCCGACGCGAGGAGAGAGACGGGCAGGGAGCAGACAAGAAGCCTGCACGCGACGAACGTCCCGCACGCAAAGAGTTTACCCCCGGACGCGACAACCGTCGCCCCGCAGCAAAAGGCGGATACGCAGGCAAGCCCTCGCAGCGCCGCAGCGGAGGAGATAAGGGTGGATACAGACGAAACAACAAAAAGTAAGAACCTCCAATAAACAGATACAACTATGAACATATTGCTTTTAGGCAGCGGCGGACGCGAGCACGCATTAGCTTGGAAAATTGCACAGAGCCCCCGCGTAGAGAAATTATACATAGCACCCGGAAATGCCGGAACATCACAGGTCGGCGAGAATGTGGCAATCGCAGCAACCGACTTTGAGAAGATAGCCGAATTTGCACTCGCCAACAACGTAACAATGATAGTTGTAGGCCCCGAAGATCCATTGGTAAAGGGTATCTACGACTACTTCACAGGCGATGAGCGTCTGAGCGGAATCGCTGTCATCGGCCCCTCACGCGAGGCAGCCCAGTTGGAAGGCAGCAAGAGCTTCGCAAAGGAATTCATGCAGAAGAACGCAATCCCCACTGCTGCTTACCGCTCATTCGACGGCACACAGTTAGAAGAGGCATACAGCTTCCTCGAAACACTCAAGGCACCCTACGTGCTCAAGGCAGACGGTCTCTGCGCAGGCAAGGGTGTGCTCATCCTCGACTCACTTGAGGAGGCTAAGGCACAGCTCAAGGAGATGTTCTCAGGAATGTTCGGCAACGCCTCTGCGACAGTGGTTATCGAGGAGTACCTCGATGGAATAGAGTGTTCGGTATTCGTCCTCACAGACGGCAAGGACTACGTTACACTGCCCGAAGCCAAGGACTACAAGCGCATAGGCGAGGGCAACACCGGACTCAACACCGGAGGAATGGGCTCAATCTCACCCGTACCCTTTGCCGATGCAGAGTGGATGCGCAAGGTAGATGAAAGAATCATACGCCCCACAGTAGAGGGATTGTCAAAAGAGGGCCTTGTTTACAAAGGTTTCATCTTCTTCGGACTTATAAACGTGGAGGGCGAGCCTATGGTTATAGAATACAATGTGAGAATGGGCGACCCCGAGACAGAATCGGTTATGCTGCGCCTGAAGAGCGACATTGTGGAGCTGTTCGAAAAGACAGCCGCAGGCACACTCTCAGAAGCAACCATTGAATTTGACGAGCGCACAGCGGTATGTGTGATGCTTGTATCGGGCGGTTACCCCGAAGCATACGACAAGGGCTTCGAAATGACAGGCATCGAAGATGTTACAGAGAGCGTACTCTTCCACGCGGGCACAGCCATGAAGGATGGCAAGGTAGTAACAGCCGGCGGTCGTGTGATGGCAGTAAGTTCATACGGAAAGAACCGCGACGAGGCACTTGCGGCTTCGTTCCGTTCGGCTAAATTGATTGATTTCGAAAAGAAATATTTCAGAAGCGACATTGGTTTCGACTTATAATTATTCGCAACGACAAAGTATAGCAAACAGCAAATATATTGCTCCGCTGCTTTTTATCTGCTCCCTATTGTTATGGGGAGCAGGTGCGTTATTTGACATAGGCACTGCGCTGTTCGAACTGCCGCAACCGGCTGGGGCATGGCTCGCAAAGTGGGAAATACTGCTGCGTCCGGTGGCGCTTGCAATCTATGGAGCAGCAGCCTTTCTGATGTCGTCGTATCTTATCCTGGAGAGACGCGTTACTTGGCAGCCGTTTATCATGCTATTGTTCACCGGTGCATGCTTCAACATACAGCCCGATGCGGTGTCGGCATTCACGATGCTTGCCTTTATTGTGATTATAGGACTCCTTTTCAGATGCGACGAGGCATCCGATGCACGCAGACAACTGTTCACTCTGTTTGTAGGAGCGACAGCGCTTGCAATCCTGTTTCCGCAATTTACGGTCATATTGCTGCCGCTTCTTATCTACCCTGCGATGAGCGGTAAACTGGGCGGCCGGTCATTTATGGCGGCATTACTTGGAGTTGTCACTCCTGTGTGGTTACTCGGAGGGTTCGCCTTCCTTTTTCCCGGAATGATGACACTGTTCGATGGGTACAAGGAGTATATCACAGGAGAGTTGCAGATTTCAAAAGTCGAGGTTACCCTGCCGATGCTTGCAACGCTCGCTGCCGAGCTGGTTATAACAGTCCCTGCGATAGCCCACTTCATGCTGACAACATCCATTGGCAGGGTGCGTCTGAGACGGCGCATGCTCTTCTGCGTGATACTCGACATTTTGCTGTGGGGAGCAGGATGGTGGTGTCCCGGGCTGTTCAAACTGTTCCTCATATGGAGAATGCCGTTGCTGTCGCTGTTGGCAGCCTATATTTTCCCGGTTTTACCACAAAAAACATCAAACATATACATGTCGGCTGCGTTGCTTATGTGGCTGGCTGTTGCAATTATAGGATTATGGATTGGTTAGTAGATTTCTTGAGCGGATATGGATATTTGGGCATGGGCATCGGCGCATTCATCGCAGGCTCTGTGCTTCCTATGGCAAGCGAAGTGCTGTTGTTGCTGTTCCTCGGCATGGGGCTCAATCCTTTGGGATTGTTAATTTCTGCGACAATAGGAAACACTTTGGGCGGTTTCAGTTGTTATTATACTGCCCGCCTTGCCAAACGCGAATGGGTGGAGAGATTATTCAATGTTTCGCACAAGCGCATGGAACGCGCCAGACGCATCGTGCAAAGAGTGGGAGTATGGGCGGCATTCCTGTCGTTTGTACCGTTGTTGGGAACAGCTATTCTGTTGATTTTAGGCTTCATGCGCGTCAACCCTTTGAAATTTGCCTTCACAATGACATTGGGAAAATTTGCACGCTACCTTATAGTTGTGCTCTCATATACCGGAGCTGTGGAGCTGCTGTTCAAATAAGAAGCTGTTTAGAAGCTGTTTAAATTTTATAGGAAAATATTTCTATATTTGCGATGTTATTTCGGTTTATTTGAGTCTATTTTGGCATCTTTTCTTTCTTGTTTTTGGGAAATAGCCCGCTATTCCCTGCAAAATGCGAAAGAAAATCTACTCAAAATACCTCTCAAATAATTCCGAAATAAAATTTAAACAGCTTCTTAAAATTTTCTTGAAAAATAATTATTTATTTGCGACACTCATTTCGGCAGCTTCTAAGTAATGAAACATATTCTATATACCCTTTTGTTGATAATGCTGTCGGTATCGTGCACAACAGCCGATGGCGACAAGCGCCCTTCGCTCGCAGTAACCATCGAGCCCTACCGCTTTATTGTCGAAGCTGTTGCAGGCAACGGATGGCAGGTACACAGCGTGGTTCCTTCGGGTGCAAGCCCTGAGACATTCGACCCCTCGCCTGCACACATAATGCGCCTTTCCGGCAGCAAAGCCTACTTTCTTGTCGGCGGCATAGGCTTCGAGAAGAGATGGAGCGAAAAGATTGCAGAGGTCTGCCCCTCGCTCATATTGTCGGACACCTCAGAGGGTATCACACGCGACGAAGATGACCCTCATCTATGGACCTCGCCCGGCAATTGCATTGTTATAGCCGAAAATGTATGCCGCGAGCTTTGCCGCATCGACAGCGCCAACAGCACTCACTACAAGGAGAGGCTGCGCGGGCTTGTGGAGGTGTTTGCTTCGACCGACAGTCTTATAGCCGCCAAGCTCGACAGTTGCGAGAATAGAGCATTTATGATTTTTCACCCCTCGCTGACCTACTTTTCGAAACGCTACAATTTGAAACAGGTTGTGATTGAGGAGCATGGCAAAGAGCCTTCGGCCGCACACTTAAAGGAGGTTATCGACGAGGCCCGACTATTGGGAGTAAGAAAAATCCTCCTGCAAAGTGAGTTCGACAAAAGACATGCCGAGAGCATCGCCGAGGAGATTGGTGCAGAAATAATCACAATAAACCCGCTGAGCTACGACTGGCGGGAAGAGATGCTCCGCACTGCCGAAAACATTAAAACCGACCTACCTGAATAACAATGGACAACCTGCTCGCACGTCTCACCGACATTGAATTTTCCTACGACCGCTCCCGCACGTTGCTGGAGGGGATAAGCCTCAACATCGGTCGACGCGATTTTATTGGTATCACAGGCCCCAACGGGTGCGGCAAAAGCACATTCATCAAATTGCTCACTGGCGAATTGCGCCCATGTAGCGGCAGAATAGAATATTTCCTCGACGGCAAGGCTGTACCCTCAATATCCACAGGCTATATGCCGCAATATTCCGCCGTAGACAAGCGCTTCCCAATATCAGTACACCACCTTATTGAGTCGGGGCTTCTGTCGCCAAACAACTGTTGGAAGCCCTTTCCAAGCACCGAGGAGAAGAACAAAGTTGCAGCGGCCATAGAGCGCATGAACCTCACACACATAGCCACACAGCCAATATACCGTCTGAGCGGAGGAGAGCTGCAACGCGCCATGGTTGCACGGGCGATAGTATCCTCGCCCCGACTGCTCCTGCTCGACGAACCCGACACCTATCTTGATGCTGAATCCGAAGCACGGCTGTTCGAAATACTGCACACACTCAACAAGGAGTGCGCCATCATCCTTGTCAGCCACAACAGCGAGGTCATACGCGAGCACTGCACAAAAAACATTATTTTAGGGAGAAGAGAGAGGGAGTAAACTACAAGAGCATTTCGACGGCTGCAAAATTCATGTTAAAAAATAAATATAACACATTACCATTCTAATAATGCGCTATATTTGGAAAATTTTTTTCTACTACCATGAAACGATTCGCCTTCACCCTCATACTCCTTACACTGTTGGCAACCTACGCAACCGCACAATACTACCCCGTAGACACCGCAAGGCTCAACAAGGCATACGATGCTCTGATGAAAAAGCCACGCACCGCAGCCACCGAAAAGGAGTATCTCGAAGCATTTCCCACCACATGGATGGAGTTCTACATGACCTATCAGTATATAAATGACGAGAATTACAGCACTAAGATGGTGAAGCAATGCAATAAGCATATAGAAGCATTATTCAGCCTTAAGCATCTGAATGACACGACATTCTGCGAAAAGATAGTAAACCTCACTATCGGGATGAAAGAGAGTGGCGAGCAAACAACCCTTTTCCAAAGCTACCTGATGGGATATTTGCTCAAGAACGACAAATTGGTACTTGATTATCTATCTAAGCTAAGGAAAGGGTATCAAATGGAATTCTGGCAATTCTGCTGGTCCTCAGTGACCAAGTGCAATTGGGAAGAACATTTCAAGACCCTGTACAAACGTAACAAAAAAGCATTCCCGCAGTTAATGGAAACTTCGCGCGTAGCATTCGAACATTTTTACAATGGTATAAATTACCCCGACCATTTCCCTCACAAGACCGAAAGCCACCATCGCAAGTTCTACGACAAGTGCTACAAGACCATTTTCGACGACTACAAAGAGTAATTTCCGTGAAACACATAGCCCTCACCACCCTGACAGTAATAGCAATCACACTGCTCGTCTCCTGCAAAAAGAGCGAAGATAATCACCCCGTAGCACCCGAAAAGCAAGATACTGAACTTACACTTTACGGCGACAGATTCCTGCGCGGAAAGGTGCAATCCATCGTCGAGAATGGCGACTCGACTGTATTCATATACAACAGCAACAAGCACGTTGTAGGTTTCGACATATTCTTTGATGGCAAACAGGTTGGTTCATGCAAATATTACGGAAGAAGTAACGGATTCAACCAATATTATTTCAATTCCACCGGCAAGGTAACGGCACGCGACATTGTAGAGTACAACGAAAATAGGAATATAACACTGTGCGAACATTACAGATACATCTACCCCGATACGACAAAGTTGGTTCTTACCGAACTTGTATTCAACAGCTACGACAAAAACAACCGTCTCGAAAGCACCTTTGAATATTTCAGCGACGGAATCCCCAACTACTACAGCCGTTACAGCTACGATGCAGACGGAACTGTAACGCAGACACGCAACCTCGCATCAATGGGCAGAGTCTATACTATCACAAAAAGCCGCCACGACAACCAAGGAAACATTATAAAAGTAAGCGAAAATATGCCCGACGACAGCCCCGAATGGAGAAGCGCAGCAATAGAATACCGCTACGACTCACACGGCAATTGGATAGAGCGCAGAATTATTGACAAGGAGACCGGTGCACCTACCAACGACCCACGGGGAATGGATGCTGTGAACGATGCAACAAGGAAGATATATTATTTATGATAGCAGAGAAGTTGTTTTGAAATTATCAGGAATTTGATTTCTTTTGCAAAAAGAAATACAGTAACCGGTTCTAAACACAATGAACATGAGAGCATTTGCCCTATTTACACTATTGCAGTGCGCACTGCTATTCACAGTAAATGCGCAGAACAACTTATCGGCACTATTACCTATGCCGCAAAAGGTAGAACAGACTGGAAGCAAGGCCTTTGAATTTGACAAGGCCGGAGTAATCGACTCCCAAATGCATTGAGCTTACACGCAAGTACGGACACAAGCTCATTATGGCCCCAGGCGAGCACACATACCTCGACTATCCGCAATGGAAAAACGACCTACCCGAATTCAACAACTGGGGAATGCCCACAACCACTCTTGAACAGACATATAAATTGGATCCGAGCTACAATCTCCCGACCGAAGAGCAACAACACATAATGGGAGTGATGGCAACAATGTGGTCGGAGGCTATAAAGGACATCAACCGCGTGAATTATATGTTCTTTCCCCGCGGCCTTGCCGTTGCCGAAGCCGGCTGGTCGCAGATGGAACAGCGCGATTGGGAGAGCTTCAAGCAGCGTCTGTTCCCCAACCTGTATGACCTTATGCGCAGCGGAGTGTCACTGAGAGTACCGTTTGAAATATCGCCACGCAGATAACAGATTATTGCATTAAAAACAGATTCCGCAACTTAGTTGCGGAATCTGTTTTTAATGCAATGCTTTTATCAATATTTCCCGGCACAATCCCTGAGCACAATAAGCCCTTCGGGGCCCATATTGAAGAGAAGGTCGACGATACTCATGTTGGGCAGAAAGCCGTTGCGCTGTTCAAAAACCTGATAATAGGGTACACTGCACAGTGCCTCGCCCCGCGAAGGTTGTGCCAATGAACGAATATCCTCGGCGCCGACTGCATCGGCAGCAGAATATTCCACAGTCTCCCTTTCCAACCCTAAAAGTTCGCACACAGTCGCGTGCAACTGCATGTTGAAGTCCAAAAGAAAATCTATCCTCTTTTCGTAGAAAGGACGAAAATCATCGGCATAATAGTCGAAGAAAGGGCTCTTCTTGTATGCGCTCATTATGGCATTCCAGTGCATACGGCGCCAATTGCCGTGGTCGCTTATCCTCACATCGCGCATCGCCTGCACACCGCTGTGCGCTACGGGCAGCGTCAGCGCAAGCGCACCATTTTCGGCAGCAATCACCGCACGGTTCCTGTATGTCTGCTTCACAAATTGGGAGTCTGCATCCACAAGAAGCCTGTCGGCAGCATACAGACGGACATATTGGGCTACGGGGGCAAGATAGAGAGGATGGGCGATTATATCCATAAACAATTTCTTAATTATAGCTTGCAACCGGGCGGAACAGGCGGTTCCAGCGTATCTTGCCGTCGAACCATCCGCGATCCTTATCCAATGAGAGCCATACGAATATGGGCTTTCCTACAATGTGGTCTTCGGGTACAAAGCCCCAGAAGCGCGAATCGGCGCTGTTGTGGCGGTTGTCGCCCATCATCCAATAGTAGTCCATCTTGAATGTGTAGCTGTCGCTCTCTTCGCCGTTGATGAATATCTTTCCGTCCTTTACTTCGAGCTTGTTGCCCTCATATACGGCGATGGGGCGCTCATATACGGGCAGATTATCGAGTGTCAGCTTCACGCTCTCTCCTTTACGGGGTATCCACACAGGGCCGTAGTTGTCGGGTGTCCAGCCTGTGTATCCGTTGAGCGGGTAGATAGCCTGCGTCATATTGTAGTCGGCCGGACGGACATACTCCACAAGGTCGGTATATTTTTTCAGCTGCTCGCAACTGCTTGGAGTAAGCGGCAGTATGTACGAACTGTAACAGCGTACAAGATCCTCGTTGCTTATGTCAAGCTGTCGGCGCAGACGCTCAGGCATCTGTTTCTTGAATTTCACATAATAGTTGTACTGCACATTGTCGGGCTGCTTGTTGGGCTTGCCGTTGAGGAATATCTGCCTGTCCTTTATTTCGAAAATGTCGCCGGGCATTCCCACGCAACGCTTCACATAATTTTCGCGACGGTCGACGGGGCGCCACATAATTTCGCCGAACTCTTCGGGGTGCTTCTCTATAAAGTCTTTACCCGCAGCATAGTAGAGGTCGTACACCGCACGACGGCGCTCGGCCGACAGACTGTCCATATCGGGTTTGTCGGGATAGCGGCTCTCTCCTATAAGGTAACATTCGGCATAATAGTCGATGTAGTTGGGATTGCTGAGCACAGTGTCGCCTGCGGGATAGTTGAATACAACAATATCGTTGAGTTTTATCTCTCCGAATCCTGCCACACGCTCATAGGGCCACAGTATGCAGTCGAGGTAGCTCTTTGTGCCTGTTACAGGCATTGTATGCTGTGTGAGGGGCATACTCAGAGGCGTCTGCGGCTTGCGGGGGCCGTAGCTCATTTTGCTCACAAAGAGATAGTCGCCTACGAGCAGCGATTTTTCGAGCGACGATGAGGGTATCACATAATTCTGAAAAAAGTAGAGGTTGACAAAGTAGACTGCCACAAGTGCAAACACTATGGCATCCACCCAGCTCATCACCTGTCGCAGTGTGGCATTCTTAGACTTTTTCCACCATCCCCATGGGATGAATTTCGTTATATAGTTGTCTACGATGAACGGCACCACCAACAGTCCCAACCAGCTTTTCACCCAGATGAGGAATATGAAGTAGAGCGCCAACGCCACCGACAGTTTTATCCAATCCTTTTTTTCAGGCTTTCTCATTTTTGAATGTGTATGCTAAGTATGTAAACGATATTAGAAGTTGAAAAGATCCTTCATACCGAGGAATCCGCTGTTGTCCTTCACAAATTCGGCTGCAAGCACTGCACCGAGTGCAAAGCCGCTGCGGTTCTTCGCATCGTGGGTGATGGTGATGGAGTCGGCCTCGGAGTCGTAGCGGATGGTGTGTATGCCGGGAACCTCATCGCGGCGGATAGCATTTATTTTCAGTTGCTCGGCTGCGGTTTCAGCACCCTTTGTGGTGCTACCGTCGGGGTTTACGAGGTCGCCCATAGCCCATTCGCTCTTTCTGTCAAGCTCGGCAATTATGCCCTCGGCAAGAGTGATTGCCGTGCCGCTGGGAGCGTCGAGTTTGTGTATGTGGTGAGTCTCCGTCATTTCAACCGAATAACCGGGGTAACGGTTCATTATCTTTGCAAGATAGCGGTTAACTGCCGAGAACACAGCAACACCCAGGCTGAAGTTGCTTGACCAGAAGAGGGTTTTTCCCTGCTCCTCGCACAGACTCTTCATCTCCTCGCCATGCGCCTGCATCCATCCTGTGCTGCCGCTGACCACCTTGACACCTGCCGCCATTGCACGCTTGCAGTTGTCATACGCTACCGAAGGAGCAGTAAATTCAATAGCAACATCAGCCGAAGCAAATGCCTCGCTCTCGATGTCGGCGCTGTTGTCAATATCTATTTTCGAAACTATTTCGTGTCCTCTCGCAATGGCGATGCGCTCAATCTCTTTGCCCATCTTGCCGTAACCTATAAGTGCTATTTTCATGATTTTTATTTTTATACGGCGCGAAGATAGTAAAAAAATCCGTTATATTTCACCGCTTTGTGCCCACTGTTGATGATTGTTATCTGTTTTTTGAGAATTTCCTGGTAAGATAGCGTCGCACCGGCTCGTCATATAGTTTGAGGAAGATGTATGCCATCAAAATGCTCGACAATACAACCATCGACGCCACCACCCATGTCTCATCGAGCGTATAACACCTCTTTTCGATAAGCCATCTATAGAAAATATACATTATCGGATAGTGCACGATGTAGAGCGGATAGGAAATATCGCCTATGAATTTATTTATCCGCCTCGTTGCGCTGTCTGCGCATGAGCCACAGGCACCCATCCACACAATCAGCGGGAAGAGCAAAACTATGCACGCGACCTCGTAAATGGAGTTCAGACTTATGCCGTTTACGGGTGCAATGTAAGGCATTGAAAATATTGCCACAAGCGTTGTCGTGCATATCCAGAATGCGCCTCTCACCCTACGAGGGACAAAGGTGCGGGCAAGCAACATTCCCATTGTGAAAGGGAAAAGCATACGCAAAAGTCCCCCGCAGAAATTCACACCGTCGATAGTCCATCCTACACCCACGCTGCCGTATCCCGAAATATCACCGGCAAAAAAGCAGATATGCGCAATGCCCAATGCAAAAGTGAGCATCGCAAGCATTTTTGTCGACAGGCGGCGTATGAAAAATGCGTAAAGGATATTGCCGACATACTCGAAAAAGAGCGACCACGCAGGACCGTTCAGCGGAAACATTTCCCCATTGCCACGCACCTCATAAGGAAGACCGGGCAAGGCCGGCACCATAAACATAGTAAACAGCAAGGCGAGCATCGTCCATCCGATGGGAGTTTCAACACCGCTCCACTGCCGACTGCCATCAGCAATAAAAGCCACTGCGCCTATGAATGCTCCCATCACCACCATAGGGTGCAGGCGTATCAGGCGGCGTTTGAAAAAATCGCCGACACTCATCCTGCTCCAACGGTCGTCGTAAGCATAACTTATTACGAAGCCCGAAAGGATAAAGAAAAAATCGACTGCTATATGACCGTGGTTAAGAGTGGTGATAATGCCGCTGCCGGCGCCGTTGGTAACCTCGGCAAATGAAAAGCCCTCGAAAATATGGTAGATTAAAACCAATAGAGCCGCAACACCTCGCAACCCGTCAAGCAGTTCATAATGGGGTTTTGTGTCGGCAAAAACAAACGAAGAGGTATCGACAACCAACCGTTTCACTTTTTTTTCGACAGGCATACTTACTATAATCTCCTGATATTCACATCAAACAGAGCATTGTTGTTTCCATGCACCCTACCTTTGTCCGTGAACTGCCATATTTTATAGTCCTTGAACTCAGGCTCAGTACTTCTATGATGTGCTATCCAGAAGTCATAGCCGTCAAATTCGGGAGAATTCAGATAATCCCTCTTCATGTTGGCAAAAGTGTAGATAATAGGTTTCACCCCTAGCGAATCCTCAACCACTTGGAGCCACTTCAAGACCTTTTCCCTAGTAGCCTTGACTCCAATCTCTTTAGCCTCCTTAGTAACTTCTATATCAAGGACAGGAGGCAGGTCGCCCGGTTCGTAGACAACATAATCCAAGAAATTCTTCAGTTGGTTCTCTACAGAACTTGTGGTGAGATGCATAAAATGGTACGAACCTCTCTGTTTATGATACTTTTTTGCATTACGCATATTGCTGAGATAATTCTCGTCGCGGACATCCGCACCCTCGGTAGCCTTGACAAACACAAAATCGACAGGAGAAAAATGGTAGTCTTTTTCCGGAACCGTTGTATAGGCCAGTCCATTCTTTTTGGTGTATATAGCCATATTGCCCCAATCCTTAATCTTGTTGTAATGAGAAATATCAATCCCGAAGCTACGCTTATCAACATTGGCATTCATCGTCTTCTTGTCAATCACGCCAGCCTTCCACAAACCAAACTGTTTTTGTCCGATGCTGTCAACAAAAAGGCCGATTCCCGACTTATGGCCGCCCTTCCACATTCCACGATAGGATGAACCGTTCTTGTACTTCATTGTACCATAGCCGTTGGGAGAAAGATTCTTGAACTGACCGGTATATTCATAGCGACTTGTAATCATAGAACCGTCTACCATTCCATTGGCATACCAAGTACCTTCATAAACAGTACCTTTAGGCGTAGTCATGCGCCCTTGCCCGTAACGGCGATTGTTTCTTGTGCCACCAGTGTAAATGAAGCCGTCCTCCATCTTCAGTTCGTTGACCTGAACTATTTCATAATTGAAATCATTATCGACAACCGTTTCACGTTCAGGCTCTTTATCATTGTCGTCCGAAAAGGCTCCACCAAATAGACTGCTTGAGAATAATCCGAGAATATAAGACGACAATCCTATCAAAATGTATTTGAACAAATCATTCTTGAACATAAGTTTAATCTTAGTGTTAAAATATATTGCAAATATAAAATTATTTTAATTCAGAGACAACAATATTCCATTATTTTCATATTTTAAGTGCAACCGTACATTAAGGTGAAGCACAATATGATGCCATTCAAAGACAGACACCATTATTTATTTTTCCTCATTGATTAGCTTTTTCCAAAGATAAATCTTAACTTTGCAATTTAATACAATCACACGCAAAGAACAAACAGACAAACATATAACCATCATGGAACAGAATTTCAAAAGAACATTGATAACATCGGCACTGCCCTATGCCAACGGTGGTATACACATAGGCCACTTGGCCGGTGTTTATGTGCCCGCAGACATATATGCCCGCTATCTCCGCCTGAAGAATCAGGAGGTGATATTCATCGGCGGCAGCGACGAGCATGGAGTACCCGTTACACAGCGTGCCCGCAAAGAGGGCATCACACCGCAGGATGTAGTTGACCGCTACCACAACATCATAAAGGACAGTTTCGAGGAGTTCGGCATTTCGTTTGACATATACAGCCGCACCACATCGGACATCCACCATAAGTTTGCAGCAGAATTTTTCCGTAAGCTCTACGACGATGGCAAACTGACTGAGCAGACAACAAAGCAGTTCTTCGACGAGAAGACAGGCAAGTTCCTCACCGACCGCGATGTAGTGGGCGAGTGCCCCTACTGCCACAAGCAGGCCTACGGCAACCAGTGTGAGGAGGGATGCGGACGCGCATTGGAGCCTACCGAGCTCATCAACCCCCGCTCAAAGGAGACCGGCGAAACACCTGTGCTCAAAGAGACAAAGAACTGGTACCTGCCTCTTAATGAATATCAGCAGTGGCTTAAGGAGTGGATTCTCGAAAACCACAAGGAGTGGCGTCCCAATGTTTACGGACAGTGCAAGTCGTGGTTGGATATGGATTTGCAGCCCCGCGCAATGACACGCGACCTCGACTGGGGTATTCCCGTACCCGTTGAAGGTGCAGACGGCAAGGTGCTTTATGTGTGGTTCGATGCCCCCATCGGCTACATATCAAACACAAAGGAACTGTGCGACAAGGAGCCCGAAAAGTGGGGCACATGGGAAAACTGGTGGCAGAGCGAGGATACACGCCTCGTACACTTCATAGGAAAGGACAATATTGTGTTCCACTGCATCATCTTCCCTGTGATGATGAAGGCACACGGCAAATATGTAATGCCCGACAATGTACCCAGCAACGAATTCCTGAACCTTGAGGACGACAAGATATCAACCTCGCGCAACTGGGCAGTATGGTTGCACGAATATCTCGTCGACTTCCCCGGCAAGCAGGATGTGTTGCGCTACGTGCTCACAGCAAATGCCCCTGAAACAAAGGACAACAACTTCACATGGAAGGACTTCCAGGCACGCAACAACAACGAGCTTGTAGCCGTTTACGGTAACTTTGTGAACCGCGCGCTTGTTCTCACAAAGAAATATTTCGATGGCAAAGTACCCGCCGCAGGCGAACTTACCGACTACGACCGTGGCATCATCGACGAGTTTGTGGGTGTCAAGGGCGAAGTTGAGAAACTGCTCGACCAGTACAAGTTCCGCGATGCACAGAAGGAGGCCATGAACCTCGCACGCATCGGTAACCGCTACCTTGCAGAGACCGAGCCGTGGAAACTCGCAAAGACCGACCTTACACGCGTTGCGACCATCCTTAACATTTCGCTTCAGTTGGTTGCCAACCTTGCAATAGCATTCGAGCCGTTCCTCCCCTTCAGCAGCAAGAAGTTGCGCGGAATGTTGGCTATGGATACATTCGAATGGAGCAGCCTCGGCAGCCTCGAACTTATGCCTACAGGCCACGAACTTGGCGAGGTAGGCCTGCTGTTCGAAAAGATTGAGGACGATGCCATACAGGCACAGGTAGACAAACTGCTCGCTACAAAAGAGGCAAACAAGGCAGCAGAGTACAAGGCCAACCCCATACGCGAGAATATTTCGTTCGACGACTTCACAAAGCTCGACATCCGTGTAGGTACTGTACTCGAATGTACCAAAGTACCCAAAGCCAACAAACTGTTGCAGTTCAAGATAGACGACGGACTCGAAGGACGCACCATTGTGTCGGGCATCGCCGCACACTTCAAGCCCGAAGAGCTTGTCGGCAAGCAGGTGTGCTTCGTTGCCAACCTTGCACCCCGCACCATCAAGGGCATAGAAAGTCAAGGAATGATACTCAGCGCCGAGGACAACGAAGGCAAACTGTCGTTGCTCACAGTTTCGCCCGAAGCAAAGCCCGGCAGCGAGGTAAAATAACAACCCCATCCGATGCGCAAAGACGACGGTAACCTCAAGAGTGCCACCGCCAAAGGATTCCTTTGGGGCGGCATGAGTAATGCCGTTTGTCAGATGCTCAATCTGTTTTTCGGTATATTTTTGGCCAACATCCTCGGACCCGACGACTACGGGCCCATAGGGATGTTGGCCATTTTTTCTGCCATTGCCGGTTCATTGCAGGAGAGCGGATTCGTGGCAGCCCTTGCCAACCGCAAGCAGGTGGACCACGACGACTACAATGCAGTCTTCTGGTTCAATGTGATAAGCTCGTTGCTGCTCTATGTGGGGCTGTACTTTGCCGCCCCGCTGATAGCCGACTACTTCAGGGAACCGGTACTTGTGCCGCTTGCACGCTATTCGTTCATAGGTTTTGTGGTGGCAGGCTTCGGCATTGCACCGTCGGCCTATCTGTTCCGCGAGCTTAAGGTGAAGCAGAAATCCATCGCCCTGATGCTCTCGATAATCGTGTCGGGAAGCGTGGGAGTGGCAATGGCCATGAGCGGATACTCCTATTGGGGAATAGCCACACAGGGCATTCTCTATGTGCTTGTGCGCTCGCTATGCTATTGGTGGTGGTCGCCGTGGCGCCCAACGTGGCGTGTGAATTTCGCACCCTTGCGCTATCTGTTCGCATTCAGCTACCGTCTGCTTGTAACCAATCTGTTCCTGCGCATCAACTGCAACATATTCTCGGTGATACTGGGCGGCAACGGCTACTACACCCGCGCCGATGTAGGCAACTACACCAAAGCCAACGAATGGAACATGATGGGCAGCGAGACTGTAAACGGAATGGTCAACGGTGTCGCACAGCCGGTGCTTGCGCGCGTGGCCGACGACAATGAGCGACAACTACACGTGCTGCGCAAGATGATACGCTTCACTGCCTTCATAGCATTCCCCATGATGCTGGGCCTCTCGCTTGTGTCGAGGGAACTTATCATTGTGGCAATCACCGAAAAGTGGATAGAGAGCGCGACGATGTTGCAGATACTCTGCATTTGGGGCGCGTTCATCCCCATACAGTCTCTCTTCACCAATCTGCTCATAAGCCGCGGCAGGTCGCGCATATATATGTGGAGCACCATAGTGCAGGGCACACTGCTCACAATGATGCTCTTTGTGTTGCGCCCCTACGGAATTTCAAATATGATAGTTTCGTATGTTGTGCTCAACCTCATGTGGCTCTTTGTGTGGCACCACTTTGTGCGCCGCGAGATTGAGCTTACCCTGCCCATGTTGCTACGCGACATACTGCCCTACTTTGCACTGTCGGCGGCTGTGATGGTTGCAACATATATGCTGACACAGACGGTTGAGAACATTTATATACTTTTACCCCTGCGCATAGCAGTGGCGGCTGCAATATATGTGTGCGCGCTGCTGCTCTTCCGCTCGGCAGAACTGCGCGAGGCTGCCGACTATATAATAACGCGTAAAACAAAAGCTTCGCAATGATGAAAAAGATTCTTTACGATAATCAGATGTTCACCTTCCAGCGGTTCGGCGGCGTTACACGCTACTTTGCCGACCTGCTCTACAATCTGCCCTCAAACGAGTTTGTAGGTGAACTGCCTATGGTTTTCTGCGAGAACCATTATGTAACAAACACATACGGACGCGAATACAGGACTTTGTCGTTCCCTGAGAATTACCGCATACGCCGCCGCATCTACCAGATAGCCAACCGCGTGGCAACGCTGCACGCTCTGCGGACAGGAGGATACGACATATTCCACCCCACATACTACAGCCCCTACTTCCTGCCCTTCGTTAAAAACCGCAAACGCGCATTCGTGCTTACGATACACGACATGACCTTTGAGCGTTTCCCGCAGGATGTACTTATATACGACCGCACAATTCCCCACAAGAAGAAGTTGATAAAGGAGGCCGACCACATAATAGCCGTCAGCGAGAATACCAAACGCGACATTGTGGAACTGCTCGGCACCGACCCGTCGAAGATAAGCGTTGTGCACCACGGATTCCTGCCCGGCGGGACTGCTGCCCCACAACTGTTCGACCGCTACATACTCTATGTAGGCGAACGCAAGGGGTACAAAAACTTCTTCCCGTGGCTCTCGGCCATACGCGGATTGCTGGTACTCGACCCCACGCTGAAGATTGTCTGCACAGGCAGCAGCTTCAGTACCGCAGAGAGAGAAATGTTGCAAAAGTGGGGAGTGGCAAACAGCATAGTGCACATCGCAGCCAACGATGCAGAAATGGCATCGCTCTATCGCCACGCACTCTGCTTCGTTTTTCCCTCGCTGTACGAAGGCTTCGGAATACCCATCCTCGAAGCATTTTCGAACAACTGCCCCGTCTGCCTGAGCAACGCAAGCTGCTTCCCCGAAGTTGCAGGCGATGCAGCAATGTACTTCGAGCCGCAGAATGCGCAGTCGATGTACGATACACTGAAGGAGGTAATATCATCGGCATCACTGCGCGAGGAGCTTCGCACACGCGGAGCAGAGCGAATAAAGGAATTTTCGCTCCAGAAAATGGTGCGACAGACCTGCGATGTTTACCGCAAAGTATTATAAAAGAGGTTCTGACATGAAGTTTACCCGTTCCGAAATAAAGCGCATACTTCCCATTGCCCGCCGACGCATAGGAAACACCATAGTCGCATGGGTTCAGAAGCTGTTCGCCAACCGCAGGCTGGTGAAGGATGTCTTTGGCGACAAGCGCGACAAGCGTGTGCTTATATGCTACCTGCCCGAAGCATTCGACGGCCGAGTGCCGAAGTCGCACTCCAACTTCACCGAGTGCCTTGCAGCGGCAAAAGCATTCCGCAGCCTCGGATACAGCGTCGATTGCGCCTCGCGCGACAACGACCGCATAGATTACACCCCTTACAGTGTAGTTTACGGAATAACCTCTACGGCATACGCACGCTCCTTTGCATCGGGTACAGAGCCGTTGCGCATATTCTACTCGGTAGGGGCACACACCTTTCTCAATTTCAAGGTAACCGCCGAGCGCAATCTTGCCTATTTTGCCGAGCATGGCAGCAGGGCACTATCATCGTGCCACTATGTGCCCGGCAACGGTATGAACTACTATAATGCCTACCTTTCGGACGCGGTAATCTGCTTGGGCGACGCATCTGTAGCAGCACAGTTCGAGCAGGAGGACAAGCGCCCCGGACGCTACCATTCGCTGCCGGCATTCTATTTTGATGTGCGCACCCCCTCACAGAAGAAGGATTTTGACCATTGCCGCAAAAATCTTCTGTGGTTCGGAAGTTCAGGTCTTATACACAAGGGGCTGGACATTGCCATAGATTTTGCATTGAAGCACCCTGATTACACCCTGCACATTTGCGGAGCGAGCCGCGGGGAAAAGGAGTTCTGGAAACACTACGCTCCCCTTGCCGACAATGCCCCGAACATTGTGCAGCATGGATTTGTAGATATTGAATCACAAGAATTTGCAAGCATACTCGACGAATGTGCCATACTCATAAACCCTTCACTTTCGGAGAGTGGAGCTGTGGCAGTGCTCAATGTGCTTGCCTGCGGACTGCTCTACCCCGTTTACAGCCGCGAGACAGGTCTTGCGATTGCCGAATATGGCAGCGAGGTGCCCACCGTCGACTATGCGACCTTTGAGAAGGCAATATTGTCAGCTGCCACACTTCCCGCCGACGAACTGTTGGAAAAGTGCCGACGTCTGAACAGCCACGTAAGAAAAAACTACTCGCTCGACCTCTACGAAGAGCGTCTGCGCACTACAATCGAAAAAATATTGAAAAATAAAAACATACGATGAAATCAACCAATTTTAAACAATGGCTGCCTCATATAGCCGCCATTTTCGCATTCTTTGTAATGACAGCCCTCTACTTCGGACCTGTCTTTCAAGGGAAAGACCTCATGCAGACCGACGCGATAAATTCGCAAGGATGGGGCAAGGACCTGCGCGACTACCACGAAGCGACAGGAGATTACGCCTACTGGTCGAATGCAATGTTTTCGGGAATGCCGTCGAACTACACATTCTCGCCCCAGCCGGTAAATGTATTCAAGGCCTTTGAGAAGGTACTCACACTGAGTATGTTCGGAGCATCGCGCCGACACATAGGTTCGATATTCCTTACCTTTGTATGCTTCTACATCTTCCTGCTGTCGATCGGGTGCCGCTCGTGGCTCAGCTTTGCAGGCTCGGTAGCCTACACGCTCTGCTCCTACAACTTCATCATCATAGAGGCGGGACACATGAACAAGAGCCTTGTGATGGCAACAATGGCGCCCATCATCGGAGGTGTGATAATGTGTTACCGCGGCAAACTGCTGTGGGGCGCACTGATAACTCTCATATTCTCAGGATTGAATATATATTGGAGCCACCAGCAGATAAGTTACTATCTGTTGCTTGCACTGATTATCCTTGCTGTTGTATATCTTGTATATGCAATAAGAGAGGGAGAGTTGAAAAACTATCTTAAAGCCACAGGAGTGCTTGTCATCGCTGCCATACTCGCTGTTATCCCCGCCATAGGACAGCTTGTCCCCTCGGCCGACTATGCAAAGGAGTCGATGCGCGGTGGCGCAGTGCTCAAGCAGGAGGGCAAACAGAGTTCGGGACTCGAAATAGACTACGCTTACCAATGGAGCTACGGCATAGGCGAGACATTCACACTGCTCGTGCCCAACCTTTACGGCGCAAGTTCGCACTATAATCTCGGCGAAGATTCGGAGACATACAAGACAGTGAGCCGCAACTACGGCGCTGCTCAGGCACGTAACCTTGTAAAGCATCTGCCCACCTATTGGGGACCGCAGCCCTTTACCTCCGGACCGGTGTATGTGGGTGCAATCGTATGCTTCCTATTCGTATTGGGACTGTTCCTTGTTAAGGGACGCGAAAAGTGGTGGTTGCTCGCGGCTACCATACTCTCGATTGTGATGGCATGGGGAAAATATTTCCCGTTGGTAAACGAATTTCTCTTCTACCATCTGCCTCTATACAACAAGTTCCGCGCACCCTCAATGTCGCTTGTAATAGCCTCGCTTACAATGGTAACGCTCGGTATTCTTGCGCTCAAGGAGATTGTTGACCGCCACAAGGCAGGTAACGACAAGGGCATCCTCGCAGCCCTCTGCTGGTCGGCAGGAATCACCGGAGGTTTATCACTTATCTTTGCCCTCTTTGGCGGAGCAATGTTCGACTTCCGCGGAGCAACAGATGCACAGATGCCCGAAGTGCTAATCAACACCCTGCGTGCCGACCGTGCTTCGATGCTCACAAGCGATGCATGGAGGTCGTTCCTCTTCATAGCGCTCGCCTTTGCGCTCATCCTTGCCTATCTTAAGGCCAAGAGCCTTAAATTCGGTTATCTGATGGCAGCCCTCACACTGCTCATCTTCGCCGACCTGTGGACGGTAGACAAGCGATTCCTCTCATGGGATGCCTTCATGCCCAAGCAGAAGAGCACCGAGATATTGCCCACCGCAGCCGACAAGCAGATACTTGCCGACAAGCACCCCAACTTCAGAGTGTTCAACCTGACGACAAGCACCTTCAACGACTCTCGCACATCATATTTCCACAAGTCGATCGGCGGATACAGCCCTGTGAAGCTGCGCCGTTATCAGGATATTATCGACCACTTCTTCAGCGGACGCGACCTGAACATGAACATCATCAACATGCTCAACGTGCGCTATCTTATAGTCCCCGGCGAGAATGGTGCGCAGAAGGTACAGCGCAACCCCCAGGCATTGGGCAACTGCTGGTTTGTCGACAAAGTGGAGTTTGTAGCCGACCCCAACGAGGAGATAAAGGCTATATCCAACTTCAATCCCACCGCTGTCGCATACATCGACCGCGAATGGGAAAAGTCGCTCCCCTCGATGCAGGAGTATTGCAACAACGCCGATAGCACCGACTACATACGCATGACAGAATACAAGAACCCCGGAAACATCATCTACGAGAGCAACAGCAAGAATCCCCGCTTCGCAGTATTCTCCGAGGTATTCTACAAGACATGGCGTGCATACATCGACGGAAAAGAGGTCGCACCCGTACGCACCGACTACATACTGCGCGGACTTCCCATCCCCGCAGGAAAGCACAAGGTGGAATTCCTCTGCGTGGACGACATAATGACCGGCTCGGCAAAGGTGTCGCTCTATGGCTCAATCTTCGTAGGAATAGTAATCTTAGGAATGGCAGCGGCGATAGTAGTCCGCAGCCGTAAACGCAAGGAGACAGAAAAGCTATCATGAAAAAGAACCCTAAATTCTCGATAATAACAGTAACATACAATGCGGCTTCGGTGATAGAGCCTACACTGCAAAGCATCCTCGCGCAGAGCTACCGCAACATAGAATTTCTGCTCATCGACGGCGGCTCGTCGGACAATACCGTAGAGGTTGTAAAGAAGAGCGGAGTAGAGATAGCAGTCCTTGTCAGCGAGCGCGACAAGGGGCTGTACGATGCCATGAACAAAGGCATTGCACGCGCCACAGGCGACTATCTCTGTTTCCTTAACGCAGGCGACAGTTTCCACGCTCCCGACGTACTCGAAAAGATGGCAGCCTGCTGTGCAGAAGGCGCAGAACTGCCCGACATACTCTACGGCGAGACAGCCGAGGTAGATGACAATCGCCGCTTCGTGCGCATGCGCCGCCTGCAAGCACCCGAAAAGCTCGACTGGCGCAGTTTCCGTCACGGAATGCTCGTCTGCCACCAGGCATTCTTCGCCCGCCGCGACAAAGCCCCAATGTACGACCTCAATTACCGCCTTTCGGCCGATGTCGACTGGTGCATACGTGTGATGAAAGAATCAAAAGATATTGTAAATACACACCTTATAATTGTTGATTATTTACAAAATGGATTATCTTTGCAACATCACCGCGCATCGCTTATCGAACGCTTCAAAATAATGGCAAAGCATTATGGGTTTCTGCCCACCATCCTGCGCCATATATGGTTCGTTGTACGTGCGGTAATAAAAAAGTAACTAACCTTTAAATATATATATACTATGTTTGCAAAAGAAACTTACATCGAGCGCCGCCGCGTCCTAAAACAGACCGTAGGCAGCGGTCTTCTGCTTTTCCTCGGAAACACCGAAATAGGCCGAAACTACCTTGATAACATATATCATTTCCGTCAGGATTCTACATTCCTCTACTACTTCGCATCGGACTATGCAGGTCTTGCAGCCATCATAGACATCGACGAGGACAAGGAGATTATCTTCGGTAACGAACTTACCATCGACGACATTGTATGGACCGGCGTACAGCCCACCATCAAGGAGAAGTGCGAGCGTGTAGGCATCACCGAGACTATGCCTATGGCCCAGTTGGCAACATATCTGAAGAATGCACAGGCAAAAGGACAGACAATACACTTCCTCCCCCCCTATCGTGGTGAGCAGCAGGTGTGGTTGCAGGAACTTCTTGGTATCGCGCCCGCCGCACAGTCGGCAGCTGCCTCTATGAAGTTCATACGCGCCGTCATCAATCAGCGTAACTACAAGAGCGCCGAAGAGATCGAGCAGATTGAAGAGGCTATCAACGTATCTGTCGACATGCACTGCGCCGCAATGCGCGCCGTACGCCCCGGAACAACCGAAGCACAGATTGTTTCAATAGTACATGCCGAAGCTGCCAAGCACAATTTCGACCTCTCGTTCCCCATCATAGCCACAGTGAACGGACAGACTCTTCACAACCACGCATACGGCACAGAGCCTTTGAAAGAGGGACAGATGTTCCTGCTCGACTCA
>JAFYLO010000028.1 GCA_017557045.1 Bacteroidaceae bacterium
CAATGGCTGTTACAATGAATGATATTGCCAAGCTCCGCAAAATGACAGGTGCTGGCATGATGGATTGCAAAAAAGCATTGGCTGAGGCTGAGGGCGATTTTGACAAGGCAATGGAGATCATCCGCAAGAAGGGTCAGTTGGTAGCTGCAAAGCGTAGCGACCGTGAGACTGCTGAGGGTTGTGTACTCGTTAAGGCTGTTCCCGGTTTCGGTGCAATGATCGCTTTGAAGTGCGAGACAGACTTCGTTGCTAAGAACGAGGATTTTGTTAAGCTTACAAGCGACATCCTTGACGCTGCAATCGCTGCTCGTTGCAAGACTATCGAAGAGATACAGGCACTTCCCCTCGGTGACGGTACTGTGCAGGATGCAATCGTTGCACGCATCGGTATCACAGGTGAGAAGATGGAGCTCGATGGTTACAAGACTTTGGAGGGTGAGAACATCTACGTTTACAACCACCAGAAGAAGAGCCAGCTCTGTACAATGGTAGCTCTCAGCAAGGCTAACGAGGAGGCAGGTCACGAGATGGCAATGCAGATTGCTGCTTCTGCACCTCTTGCACTCTCAAGCGAGGATCTCGATCCCACAGTTGTAGCTAAGGAGCGTGCTGTTGCTGAGGACAAGGCTCGCGAGGAGGGTAAACCCGAAAATATGATCGCTCGCATCGCTGACGGTCGTATCCAGAAGTTCTACAAGGAGGTTTGCTTGCTTCAGCAGGGTTACATCCAGAATGAGAAGATTTCTGTTACCGATTACTTGAAAGGTTTCGACAAGGAACTTACAGCAACCGGTTTCCAGCGCTTCACATTGCGTGCTGAGTAATTCACACAAATATATTTTGAATAATGGCTGTGTCTCAATGACGCAGCCATTATTTGTTTTAATGTAGTCCGTTATAAGTGAAATTATTACTGTCCGGTAAAATTTTATTCTGCTTATGTTTTGAACTTCTCCGTCTTCAAAAACAAGGTAAACAACTCTCCCTCTTGGATAAGAGGGAGTACCCAAAGGGGGAGGGAGTTTGAATAAAAACACAAGCAAAAGTTTCAAACTCCTTCTCTCCCTTCGCGTTTGCAACGCGAAAGATTGAGTATAAGCATCTGCGATGCGCTCAAAATAAAACTTATTATGAATTGAATATGAGTTTTTTCCAGCTTTTTCCTTTGCTTATGTAAGTTCAATATAAATTCTAAATTTAAGCGCATTTTAAATGCTAATACTCATAACATCCGCATTACAAATGCGGATGGACAAGGCGCTTCTTTAGCTTTTATATCTTTCGCTAATCTCTTTAAAATAAGAAACATAAAACACTGTCCCTCTTGAAGAGGGACGAGAACTTTTTTTGCGAAAAAAGTTCGGAGGGAGTTCTAAAACCTATCGTAGAGCAAAAATCATGCGATGAGAAGAGAACTCCTCCGTCTTCAAAAAACTTCGTTTTTCGAAGCCACCTCCTCTTCAAGAGGAGGAATATATTACAAATGCTTTTTGAAAATAGTAATAAAGTTCGGAGGGGGTTCTTTACCCATCCTACAGCAATAGCCCCTGCTACGCGAGAAAAACCCCTCCGTCTACGCCTCGCAAACTCGGCACTCCTTTGATAATATCGAAACTATGCTGCGCTCGTTGTAAATGTAAGTAAACTTCCATTCACTCGCTTGCTATAGTTTTGGAAAGCTAAAGCTTTCGTCGTCGCAAACATTGCTTATCACGCAATGTCCCCTTGAAGGGCAGGAGCTTTTAAAGAATGTTTTGCAAAACATGCTACGCAAGGAAAACTCCTCCGTCTTCAACCGCTTTCATTAAAATGCCAATATATAAGAGGCTGTGTCAAATAAAGTATTTTGACACAGCCTCTAAAACTCTCTCTTATGTATTGACTATTACTTTTTACTCTCTTTTGTCAACTCCTTGATTCTCTCCTCTTCGTTGAGCTTGCATACAAGCAGGTTGCCGTCCTGCTCAGAAACCACGCAATCGTTGAGGCCTATGAGTATCACCTTTTTGCAATTCTCGGTGTGGACAATGCAGTTGTGTGAATCGTAAATTGAAATATCCTCGCCGATGAGAACATTACCGTTTAGGTCCTGAGCCAGATGCGAGTGCAGCGATGTCCATGTTCCCAAGTCGCTCCATCCGAAGTCAGCCGGGAAGACAAATACCTCGTCGGCATGTTCCAATATAGCATAATCCACCGAAATGTTACGGCAGTATGGGAACTTTTCGGCAAGCACAGCGCTCTCCTCTGCTGTGCCGTACACCGGGAGCATCGATTCGAAAATCTGTGCTATCTGTGGCTGGTATATGCGGAAAGCATTTACCACAGTCTGCACATTCCAGATGAACACTCCCGAATTCCAATAGAAATTCTTCTTGCTTATATATGCTGTGGCAGTGTCGATGTCCGGCTTCTCCTTGAACGAGTCTACCCTATAAATCTCTTTGTTGGAAAGTGAAGCATTGCCGAGCGCTGCCTCAATGTATCCGAATCCTGTTTCGGGGCGAGTGGGCTTTATACCTATGGTGAGTATGGCATCCGAGTCGGCTACGAAGCGCAGTGATGAATTTATTACTCTCTGGAACTCCGCAACATCCGTTATAAGGTGGTCGCTGGGTGAAACAACCATATTTGCGTGCGGGTCAATCTTCTTTATCCTCCATGCAGCGTATGCTATGCAGGCAGCCGTGTTGCGTCTGCATGGCTCCTTCAGAATATTGGAGTCGGCAATCTGAGGCAGTTGTTCATGTACAAGTTGCGCATACTCCTCCGAAGTTACTATCCAGATGTTCTCTGCTGGGCAGATGCCTTTGAAATGCTCTACGGTAAGTTGCAGCAACGATTTGCCACATCCGAGTACATCAATGAACTGTTTGGGCTTTTCGCGTGTGCTGACGGGCCAGAATCTGTTTCCGACGCCTCCGGCCATTATAATAAGGTGATTCGAATTATTCATGTGTATATATTTTTTTCTTTCATTACATATTCGCCATTCATGGCAAATATAGGAAAAACGAGCGAAATAATATCAAGCTTGCTTGATTATTTTGCAGCGAGTGCATTAGATATTCGAGATTATCGCAAATATAGAATTATTTTCTAATAAAATTCAAACAGCTTCTAAGTAAGATAAACAAAATTTACTTTGAAATTTCATTATGAACGCTGTATATATTCGACGAACGCTCCAAAAGTAACCTTAAACAAGCATAAAGACAAGATAGATTTTTTTATCCGAACTATAAGTTGTATCTTTGAAAATTGCAACGAAAAAGCAAAATGGAGATAACACACATAATTCTTTCCTTGATAATATTTATGGCCGGTGCGCTGTCGGCCTACCTGCTGATGCTCAGGGTTGTAGGTCGCCATGTAGCGGAGTCGGCCGCAAAGGATGCACTCCTGGAGCGTCTGCGCGAGGAGCTTGGCGATGCAAACATAAAGAGAGCCCAAGTCGAGGAAAGATGTAATCAACTGAAGGCAGCCATAGAGAGCGAGAAGGAAAATTCCGCGCAAATGGTCAAACAGATAAAAGAGCTCAACGACTACGCTCTTGAAAATATAAAAGCGCAACTTGCACATATAACCGAGGAGAATCTGAAACTCAGAGGTGAAGAACTTAAAAACTCCAATGTAGAGCAGTTGGGGCACATACTTGCTCCCTTGCGTGAACAGATGCGCAAGATGGAAGAGAGCGTGCGCAACGTAGATATAAGTTCGGCTCAACATAAGGTATCCATCGAGAAGAGCATAGAAAACCTCGCCACTCAGGCTGTGGCCGTAGGCAAACATGCCGACGAACTTGCCCGAGCGCTCAAAAACAACAGCAAGGTACAGGGCGATTGGGGCGAACAGATACTTGAAAGCATCCTCGAAAGCAGCGGTCTGCGCAAGGGATATGAATATGTGGTTCAGGAAAATGTCAAGGACGGCAAGCGCGACCTGCGCCCCGATGTGATTGTATGTTGCCCCGGTGGCAAAAAGATAATAATAGACTCCAAGGTATCCCTTACTGCCTATGTCGACTACTTGGCGGCAGAGACAAAGGAGGAGGCCGAAAGGCATGCAAAAGCAAACAAGGAGTCAATAAAGAAGCACATTGATGAACTTGCTGCGAAAGGATACTCCGATATTGTGGCAAACTCAATGTCCCACATACTTATGTTCGTGCCCAACGAAGGCAGCTACATACTTGCCCTAAGGAGCGACCCGCAGATAGCGCAGTATGCCTACCGCAAAGGAATATTGTTGATAAACCCCACCAATCTGATGATATCTTTGCAACTCATCTACAATATGTGGCAGAATGAGCGGCAGACGAAAAACATCGAAAAAGTCATAAAGGAGGGCGAAGCCCTTTATGAGAAATTCGTAGGCTTCTACGAAAATTGGTCGAAGATAAAAGACCAACTCTCCGGAGTGATGGCACTATACGACAAGGCCGACAAACAGCTCTGTGATGGCAACGGCAATATAGTCCGCAGATTGGAGAATCTTAAGAAACTGGGCATAATGCCCAAGAAGAATATCCCCGGCGAACTGCTTGAGAGAAGTCTCCCTGATGCTCCTTTCGAGGATGAGCAACCTGAGGATGAAGAAAAAATTTAAAAAAATAGTTTAAAATTCAAATAAAATGCCGATACTTGCGTTATACATACAGAATGTATCGTGTCGTAAGGCATTTTTAATATAACTTGTGGCGCAAGGACGCAGTTCCCGCCGCACCTATTAAATATAGATATATGATAAAAGATATAGCACCTATAATCGCATTCATGCTGTCAATGACAGTGCTGTTGCTGGTGCACCCGCTGCTTGTCAGGTTTGCCCTTGACAAGGATATTGTCGACAAACCCAATGCACGCCGTCTGAACAGGATTCCCATTCCTGTCCTTGGCGGAGTAGGTATATTCATAAGCTCTTTCGTCGCCTGCGTGACCAATGGTCTCCTGACAGGAATCTATCCCTCATTCGCAACGCTGGTAGCATTGCTCGTCATACTCTGCATGGGCGTGCTCGACGATATAAGAGATCTGAAGCCCCGCACCAAATTTATAACACAGATAGCGGTTGTATTGTTTCTTGTATTTGCCGACGGATTGCAGATAGACAATCTGCATGGAGTGTTTGGAATATACGAACTTCCCGAATATATATCATTACCCCTCACCGTATTTTCCTGTGTGGGACTTGTAAATGCCATGAATCTGATTGACGGCATCGACGGTCTCTCATCAGGTTTTTGTATTCTGGCAGGTCTTATCTGCTATCTTTTCGCAATGGTGCAAGGCAATGTTGTCAACGGCTGTATGGCAATATCGGTGATAGGTGCACTCGTCCCCTTCTTCTATTTCAATGTCTTCGGCAAGAAGCAGAAAATGTTTATCGGCGATTCGGGTTCGCATTTCTTGGGAATGCTCTTCGCTGTGATGATAATGAATACCATTCACAATTACACTCCCGACGACACAACCATAAACAACGGCATAATGGCATTTACGCTTGCAGTGATGGCACACCCGGTGATGGATACCCTCAGGGTTATGACCATGCGCATGGTTAAAGGTGTCTCGCCCTTCAAGGCCGACAAGTCCCATCTTCATCATGTCATTGTGGCATCGGGGCTATCACATTTGAGAACCACACTGCTCATCGTTTCACTCAATCTTATGGTGGTGGCAGCGTGGTATACAACCTTTATCAGTGGAGCCTCGCCTACCGTACAATTCTTATCGACACTGTCGGCTGCGGTTGTGTGTATCATGGCGCCTTATTTCGTAGCTGTAAAATGTTTGGAAAAAAAATCAAAGACAGCCTCTTGAAGCTGTCTTTGATTTTTTTTTTATGACTATGCGATATTATACCTAAAAGAATAGTTTTAACTCTTTAAACCATTGAATTTTAATCAATAAAACTCTCCCTCTTGGCTAAGAGGGAGTACCCGAAGGGGGAGGGAGTTCGAATGAAGATACAAGCGGAAGTTTCAAACTCCTCCGGCCTGCGGCCACCTCCTCTTATCCAAGCTAATCTTTGTACACATTAATTTTAAATCGGCACTTGCTATGTTTTTAAATATCAGCAAAATAGCTTATTGAATAAAGCTCCTGCCCTTAAAG
>JAFYLO010000178.1 GCA_017557045.1 Bacteroidaceae bacterium
GCCTATCTTCGGCGAGAGCCAGAGTAGTGCAAACCGAGCGGAGAACAAAATAAACTCGTTTATTTTTTATCCCGAATTATGGTGCCAGCGAGAGCAGAGTAAAACTTGTTTTATTCTGCCGAGCGCCGCCCATAATCGACGTAGTCAAAGTGCCGCCTATCTTCGGCGAGAGCCAGAGTAGTGCAAACCGAGCGGAGAACAAAAAAATCTTCTTACCCCCCCCTGAAAAGTTAAATATTCTTAAAATAAAAAAGAGGGCCGAACAAATGCCCCCTTGAATTTGTTATATGATTGTACATGGAATCTACTTCTTCCTAAACTTCTCAGCCCAATACATTCCTGCAAGCACCATCACTGCGCCGACAATGGCAATAGGTGTTATGCGCTCGCCGAGCACCAGCCACGAGGTTACCATCGTGACCACAGGGTTGAAATAGATGAAGTTGGTTGCTCTGACTGTTCCCAGCCTGTCAAGGACAAAATTCCAGAGAGTGTAACAGATGAGCGATGCTACACAGCCTAATGTGAGCAGGTTTATCCACACAACAGGCTCTGCTTCTGCCACAAGTTCCCAACGTGGGGCGTTGCTTATGAAGAATGGAAGAATAGTGAGTACGCCGTATCCGAATACCTTGCGCATGATAAGCAGAGTGCTGTATTTGCCGGCAATGTAGCGCATCAGCAACGAGTAGAGTGTCCAGCAGATGCAGGCTGCAAAGGCAAGCCCGTCGGCAAGCGGTGAGAGCTTGAGCACGAAATTACCGTTGAACACAACAAGCGCTACGCCTATAAGTGCCACCAACGATGCAAGGAGCGCCTTGCGCCCCAAACGCTCCGATGGATAGAGCCACCCCATCAATAGCGCTGTTGTCAAAGGTGTAACGCACACAATAAGCGACACGTTTGAACAGTATCCGTATACAAGCGCTGTATTTTCGGTGGCAAAATAGAGTGAGCCGCCGGTGATGCCAAGCAACAAAGCAGCAGCTTCGTCTTTGAGATTGTCAAGAAACAGACGCTTGCCCGCAAAAGGAATAATAAACAAATATGCCAACAGGAAACGGAACAGAAAAATCTCCTCAGGGTGAAGTCCTGCATTGATAAGAACCTTTGTCTGCACAAAGGTTGTCCCCCAGATGCAGACAACGAAAAAGGCTGTCAGACAAGCCAATATTCCATTACCTCCTCCGATAGCCTTTTTCATATGCAGTTCTATATTATTATAATGTGAGAATTATTCGATATTCATCTGCTTGCGAAGCTCGTTGGCACGTTCAAGCGCAAGATGGATATTGTGGCAAACATTCTGCTCGCCTACCATCTTCTTTACACCGGCCTTCGTAAGAGTCTCGTCAACCTTGTTGCGTACACCGGAAAGGATAACCTCGCGGCCTTCGGCCTGTGACGATTGAATGAAGATCTCAAGGTTGTGAAGTGCGGTAGAGTCGATGAATGACACCTTACGCATACGAATCACGCGGATAGGTACGGGAGGAGTCATACGTGTGAGCTCGTCGAACTTGTTGGCGATGCCAAAGAAGAATGGGCCCTCGATCTCGTAAACTTCAACACCGCTGGGGATAGTAAGACACTCGTCGCCATTCTCGCCATCGTGATGAACCTCCATTTCGTCTCTGATGACAGAGATGCTTGTGCTCTCGGTCATACGCTTCATGAATATTACAATTGCAAATACGAGTCCTACCTCTATAGCAAGTGTAAGGTCGAAGAATACGGTGAGCAACAGTGTAACGAAAAGTACTGTAACGCCGGCAACCGACTTACGGCACATTGATGCGATGGTTCTCCAACCGCTCATGTTGTATGATACCATCACAAGCACACCTGCAAGGCAAGGCATGGGAATGCGTCCCACAATGCCGCCGAGGAACAACAATACCAACAGCAGCACAAATGTGTGAACAACACCTGCAACGGGAGTCTTTCCGCCATTGTTGATATTTGCCATGGTACGCGCGATGGCGCCCGTAGCGGGAATACCTCCGAAGAAAGGAACTACAATGTTTGCAATACCCTGACCGATAAGTTCGGTGTTCGAATTATGTCTGTCGCCGATTATGCCGTCTGCAACCATAGCCGAGAGGAGCGACTCTATGGCTCCGAGCATGGCAATGGTGAATGCAACGGGTGCAAGATTCTGGATTGTGGCAAAAAGGCTCATGTCTCCCTCAAGTGTTGGCAGACTGAAAGAGGGCAGTCCTGAAGGAAGTTTGTAGAGGTCGCCGATAGTCTTTATTGACGTAACGCCTGCGTAGTCCTTAAGCAACCATGCTGCTATAGTCATTATGATGATGGCAAGCAACGAGCCGGGTACCTTTTTGGATACTTTCGGGGTGAGGGCGATGATGGCTATGCTCAGCAATCCCATAGCAGCGCTCCACCAGTCGATGTTCGACATATTGGAGAAATAGCATATCCATTTGTCGATGAAGTTGGCGGGGACTTCAGAAATTCCAAGACCTAACAGGTCGTTCATCTGGGTAGAGAAAATGGTTATCGCAATACCTCCGGTGAATCCCACGATAATGGGGTAGGGCATGAACTTAATTATGCTGCCCATGCGGCAAAGTCCCATGATAAGCAGGATTACACCCGCCATAATGGTAGCAATTGTGAGTCCTGCAAGACCATACTGCTGAATAACACCGTAGATGATAACAATAAATGCACCTGTAGGTCCTCCAATCTGTACCTTTGAACCACCGAATACAGATATCAGGAGTCCGGCAATGATAGCCGTTACAAGACCCTCGGTGGGGCCTACGCCGCTCGCAATTCCGAATGCAATAGCCAAAGGAATTGCAACAACACCCACAATCATTCCCGCCATTAAATCCGCGCTGAATTTCTCACGCGAATAATTTTTGAAAATCGAGAAGAATTTCGGGCTGAAATCAATCAATTCACTTACTTTCATTTCTTTCTATATTATCTTGTCGAATGTGTCTGTTGTGAGTGAACTGCTTTTCTGTCAATAGGTTGTAGCCCGTTTGGCGGTAGCAGTCCTTGAAAGAGGGTGCAAAGGTACAATAAAATCGTTAAAAATTTACACAATGATACTATTTTTAACGTTCTTCGGAAGTGGGATTTCAAATGTGGAGATTTTTTTATTGTGAATTCGATATAATGTAATATGATTATGCGATATTATACCTAAAAGAATAGTTTTAACTCTTTAAACTATTGAATTTTAATCAATAAAACTCTCCCTCTTGGATAAGAGGGAGTACCCGAAGGGGGAGGGAGTTCGAATGAAGACACAAGCAAAAAGTCTCAAAGAAACCGAAGGAGATGCGCAAATATAGAAACATTTTCTAAAAAATTTAAACACCTTCTTAAGAAGCTGTTTGAATTTTATTTCGGAATTATTTGAGAGCTATTTTGAGTAGATTTTCTTTCGCATTTTGCAGGGAATAGCGGGCTATTTCCAAAAAATAAGAAAGAAAAGATGCCAAAATAGACTCAAATAAGCCGAAATAGCATCGCAAATATAGAAATATTTTCTAATAAAATTTAAACAGCTTCTTAAACTTTATTACATTTGTGTAGTCAAAATAAAGGTGAACCCATAAATGGCACAATTAACATTATATAAACGACATTATCCGATTATGAAAAATATCTTTACGGCATTGCTTCTTCTCATTGCGCTGTTGCCATCTGCGACAATAACGGCGCAGACGACATCCAAGAAAAAAGTAGGAACACTTAGCGGAACCATCGTCAGCGAAGGCGAAAAGGAACCACTCCCGAATGCGGCCATCCAGCTGTTTACCCTCCCCGATACAGTATTCAAGGCAGGCAACGCAAGCGACCTTGAAGGTAAGTTTACCATAAGCGTCGAAGCAGGCGAATATCTTATGCGCATTACATACGTAGGTTTCCTCTCGCAGGAGAGCAAAGTGAAGATTGCTGCCAAGAAGACCAACAATATCGGCGAGGTGTTGTTGAAACCCGACGTCGTTGCGCTGAAAGAGGCAACTGTGACGGCAGAGGTTCCACCTGTTACAATGAGTGAAGATACTATGGTATACAACAGCGCCGCCTTCCGTGTGCCGGCCAGTTCTATGCTCGAAGAACTACTGAAAAAATACCCCGGAGTGGAGGTTGAAGAGGATGGAACCATCAAGGTTAACGGCAAGACTGTTAACCGCATCCTTATGAAAGGCAAGGATTTCTTTGGCACTGACAAGAATATGGCGCTCAAAAATATCCCCGCAGAAGTGGTGGACAGAGTGAAATTCTACGACAAGGACAGCGACTTCAAACGTGTTACGGGTATAGACGACGGCGAAGAGGAGACTGTGCTCGACCTGCAAATGAAGCGCGGTGCCGACCAGGGCTGGTTTGGCAACACTGATGTAGCTTATGGTTCGCACGACCGCTATTCTGCAAAGAATACCACCAGTTACTTTACCGACAAGGCGCAGATGTCGCTCATCCTCTCGGCAAACAATATCGGCGATCGAGGATTCCGCGGTGGCGGAGGTTCGGGCCTTATGGCAAGTAAGATGGGCGGATTCAATTTCGCCACCCTCAGCGATAAGGTGGAGACCGGCGGCAACCTACGTTTCAACCATCGTGATACGGATGCCAGAAGTTACACTTCAACAGAGAATTTCATGACAGCCGGCAATGCCAACCAGTTCTCTACGAGCAACAATACATCGCTGAGTCGTTCGAGCGATATTAACGCAGATTTCCGTCTCGAATGGAAACCCGACAGCCTCACCAACATCATCCTGCGTCCTTCGATGTCCTACTCGACATCAGACAGCTGGTCGAAGAGCGCATCGGCAACATTCGATGCCGACCCTTTCAAACAAGGCGAAGAGTATCGCATGGATATGTTCGGCACAGTGCCCACCGGCTACGACTCGATAGCCATAAACCGCAACCTTAACGAGTCGATGAGCAGCAGCGAAAGCCGCTCAGTCAACGCCAATCTGCAAATTAACCGCCGATTGGGGAAGGTGGGCCGTAACCTTACCTTCGGAGGTTCATTCAGATACTCGGACAGCGAGAGTGAGAATATCTCCAATAACGATGTTAAATATTACCGTCAGGGTGCCGGCAACGGATATGTAAGGAAACGTTATTCGACTACTCCCAATACAAATTGGAGCTACAGTGCACAGACAAGCTACACCGAACCGCTGTCAAAGATAGCCAACTTGCAGTTGAGCTATCGCTTCAACTACAGCTACAGCAACAGCGACCGTGCGACATACGTATTCGACAACCTCGACTACAATTCTCTTCTCAGCTCCAACTACCACTTCCCTCTGCTGCCCGAGGATTATGAACAGTACAAGGATAACGACCTCAGCCGTTACTCTACCTACCGCAATATGAACCACGATGTTACGGCGATGGTGCGTTTCGTTACCGAAAAGATGAATCTTAGTGTAGGTGCATCGTGGCTGCCGCAGCAATCGCGCATGAAATATCAATATATGGGTGTAGATACAGTGCTCAAACGCACAGTGAACAATTTCACCCCCAATGTCCGTATGCGCTACAAATGGTCAAGGAATACCACTCTTAACCTTAATTATCGTGGACGTACAAGTCAGCCGTCGATGACCGACCTTTTGGATATAACCGACGACTCGAACCCCTTGAACATAACACAGGGTAACCCCGGATTGAAGCCCTCGTTCACCAACAATCTTAATGCCTTCTTCAATACATACAACCCCGAAGCACAGCGCGGAATGTTCGCCAACCTGCGTTTCTCGAACACCCTTAACAGCATAAGCAATAAGGTAACGTACAACGAGGAGACCGGTGGTCGCACCACACGCCCCGAAAATATCAACGGTAACTGGAATGCCGGCGGAGGATTTACTTTCAATTCGGCAATACCTGCGAATACCAAGTTTACGTATAGCACAACTACCGATGCAAGCTTCAACCACGGAGTAGCCTACATAAGTATGAACAATCAGAACAGTGTGCGTAACACTGTCAAGACCACAAGTATAAACGAAAGATTGAGGGGTGGTTATCGCAACGACTGGTTCGAGATTACCCTCAATGGAAGCCTGCGCTACGACAATTCGAAGAACGAGCAGCGTCCCAATCAGAATCTCGAAACATTTAACTTCTCTTACGGTCCGAGCACTAATATATTGCTGCCGTGGCAGAATATCAGACTCTATTCTGACATCTACATGAGCAGTCGCCGCGGATACAGCGACCCCTCTTTCAATACCAACGAACTGTTGTGGAATGCTCAGATTTCGGCAAGTTTCCTCAAGAGCAATGCACTTACAGTGTCGTTCCAGGTGTTCGACATTCTACACGAGCAGAGCAACGTGAGCCGCAATATATCTGCCATCATGCGCAGCGACACACAGAACAATGCCATCCACAGCTACTGTATGCTGCATATCATCTACAAGTTCAACCAGATGGGTAACAAGGAGATGCGCAACGGCATGAGAGGATTCCCCGGTGGTGAATTCCCCGGTGGCATGCCTTCCCGCGGTGGAGCCGGCGGCTTTGGCAGAGGCGGTGGCGGCTTCGGCGGTGGCGGCTTCGGCGGTGGCGGCTTCGGCGGCGGTGGCCGTTTCTAAGCGATGATGGTATATCGATAGTGAAAAATTCCGTATCTCTCTCTTGGGATATACGGAATTTTTCTTATTTAACGAGAGGCTATTCCTGAAACAGGATTACAATATAAATGTAATCCTAAATTAGTACATGATGACAACTCAACGCAGGACATTCAGCGCGGAATATTTTTTTGCAATAACTAACTAAAGAAGTTCCTGCCCTTCAAGGGGAGGTGGATTCAAAAACGACAGTTTTTGAAGACGGAGGGGTTCTACCTCGTAGCATGGGTTATTGCTGTTATATGGGTAAAGAGCCTCTTCATAACCCCTGTCCATCCGCATTTGCAATGCGGATGCTTTGAGTATCAGCATTTACAATGCGCTTATATAATACAATTGAACCTATATAAACGAAGACTGAAGTGCATAGATTCAATATAGCTTTTTAGCGCATCACAGATGCTTATACTCTATCCTTCGCGTTACAAACGCGAAGGTACCGAAACCTTTTGCTTGTGTATTCTTTCAAACTCCCTCCCCCTCCGGGTACTCCCTCTTATCCA
>JAFYLO010000179.1 GCA_017557045.1 Bacteroidaceae bacterium
CGAGAACCAGTACAAGATACAGTACCGCGTAATGCTTGCCCGCTACCGCGGTAAGCCTATTTGCCCTGTCTGCGGAGGAAAAAGACTGAAGAAGGAGGCAAGTTACGTAAAAATAGGCGGTAAGAGCATAACCGACCTTGTAGACATGCCCATATCAAGGCTGAAAGATTTCTTTGCCGGCCTCACACTCGAAGGCAACGACGCAACAGTTGCAGAGCGCATACTGAAAGAGATAAACAGCAGAATAGAATGTCTGATGGATGTAGGTCTGAGCTACCTCACCCTTAACCGACTGAGCAACACCCTGTCAGGTGGCGAAAGCCAGCGTATCAATCTTGTAACTTCGCTCGGTAGCAGCCTTGTAGGCTCGCTATACATACTCGACGAGCCAAGCATAGGCCTGCACAGCCGCGACACCGAGCGACTGGTAAAGGTGTTGCGCCGACTGCAAAAGCTTGGCAACACAGTAGTTGTGGTAGAACACGACGAAGACATAATACGCGCAGCCGACTACATCATAGACATAGGTCCCAAAGCAGGACGATTGGGAGGAGAGATAGTCTACAAAGGAGACATGAGCAATCTCAACCCCGACACAGAGAGCTACACGGTAAAATACCTGTTGGGAATAGACAAGATAGAAACACCCAAGCACCGCCGCACCTCGCGCAACATATTAACCATAAAAGGCGCACGCGAGAACAACCTCAAAGGCATAGATGTAAACATTCCCCTGAATGTGCTCACAGTGGTAAGCGGCGTCAGCGGCTCAGGTAAATCGACCCTTGTACGCGACATACTCTTCCGCACCCTGCAAAGACACTTCGGCGAGGGCACGGAATCACCCGGACAGTGCGACAGCATTGAAGGAGCACTCACACAGCTCAAAGCCGTTGAGTTCGTCGACCAGAACCCCATCGGAAAATCATCGCGCTCCAACCCCGTAACCTACCTGAAGGCATACGACGAAATACGTCAGCTGTTCGCCCGCCAGCCCCTTGCCAAACAGATGGGCTACACAGCAGGCTACTTCTCGTTCAACTCCGACGGCGGCCGCTGCGAAGAGTGCAAAGGCGAAGGAACAATCACAGTAGAAATGCAGTTCATGGCCAACATGAAACTGCAATGCGAATCGTGCCACGGAAAACGCTTCAAGAGCGAAACGCTCGAAGTAAAATTCCACGACAAAAGCATCTACGACATACTGGAGATGACAGTGAACGAAGCAATAGAATTTTTCGGCAAATACAAGGAAAAAACCATTGTGGAACGTCTGCAACCTTTGCAGGATGTAGGCCTCGGATACATAAAGCTCGGACAATCCTCATCCACCCTGTCAGGTGGTGAGAACCAGCGAGTAAAGCTCGCATATTACCTGAGCCTCGCAAGCACCACCCCCACCCTGTTCATCTTTGACGAACCCACAACAGGACTCCACTTCCACGACATAAAGAAGCTGCTCGACTCGTTCGGGCGCCTTGTGGCACGCGGACACACCCTCGTGGTAATAGAACACAACATGGATGTAATAAAATGCGCCGACTACCTGATAGATCTCGGCCCCGACGGTGGAGAAAACGGCGGACACATAGTAGCACAAGGCACCCCCGAAGAGGTTGCTGCCACCCCGGGTTCAGCAACCGGAAGCTACCTGAGGACGGTTCTATAAATTTGAGAAGTAATACTTCGGACGGCTTTCGAGCCGTCCGTTTTTTTTACATTTAAAGAAGATTTTCCTTAGAAGCGATATTAATAATACACCTTATTTTTTGATACTTTATAAAAATAAGGTATATTTGCATCGTGATTTATTGTGAACATATAACACCAACACATATTATGAAAAAAATTTTACTTCTAATTCTTTTGGCAGTAGTAGCATTACCCTCTATTGCCCAACAACGTTCAGAAGCAGAAGCAGCGGCCATCGCCAACGCATTCATGCAGAACAACGGTTATGAATTCAACATAACCAAGACACCTAAAATCAACAAAGTACGTGCAGAGAAAGCCGGCGAAATCACTCCTTTCTACATCTTCAACGACACACAGAAAGGCGGCTATGTAATCGTGGGCGGTCAAGAAGGCATGAGCGACATCCTCGCATACTCTTACGATGAGTGCTTCGACACAGAGGACACACCTCCCGCAGCTGCAGCATGGCTCGAATACTATGCCGAAGTGGCAAAGAAAGCAGCCGACTACCCCGAGGAGTCAAAAGCTGAGAAAAAGGCAGCAGCCAAGGCATTCCTCAACAGCAACTTCGCAAAGCGCAAGAGCGTACAGCCCCTGCTCGGCGAAATCAAGTTCAACCAGGGCGACCCCTACAACAGAAAGTGCCCCACACTCAAAGTAGTGGAAGGCGGTAAAATGAAGACCGGCAAATGCGTTGTAGGTTGCTCGGCAACAGCATTCGGTATGATTCTCCGTTATTGGAAGTACCCCGATCACTCTACAGGCAGCAAGGACTACACTTTCAATTACGAGTACAATAAAGCAAACAACGTAACAAAGGAGTATCATATCTCTGTCAACTTCGACTCTGTAGGAGATTACAATTGGGACAAGATTCTTCCCACCTACCGCAGCGGAACATCATTCACCAACGAAGAGGCTGACGCTGTTTCCAAAATGCTCTACCACTGCGGTGTAGCACTCGGTGCAGGATACGGACTCGGTGGTACAGGTGCAGTAACCGATGCAAACAAATATGCTACATACTTCGGATACGACGAGAACATCTCAACCATCCACTGCCCCTCTCTCCTCGACAAGCCCAACGAACTCCGCGCACAGCTCGCTGATGAGCTCAGCCAGGGACGTCCCATGCTCTGTAAGGGTAGTAACAGCCCCACTGAGTACAATGGTCACGCATACGTTTGCGACGGTTACGACATGAACGGTCTCTTCCACTTCAACCTCGGATGGGATGGCAGCTCAAACGGTTTCTTCGAAGTGGCACCTGTCCCCGGCAGCGCATACGGTCACCAGATGACAGCCTACATCAACGTACACCCCAAAGGTCGTCTCACACCTTGTGAACCTGTACGCCGTGTAATCGTAGAGGCAAGCCTCGGAGCACACAACGAACAGACCGACAACATCATAAGCACACTTAAGACACTCGACACCGACAACAAATACGGCGAGAGCTTAATCGCCATTGTAACTGCCGACACAGAAGAAGATGGCGACGACCACCTCGTAGGACTCAACCAGATACCCGGAGTGCTCGTTGACCGTTGCGACACAGTAATAGGCCGCATCTCGACTTCGTCACTCACAGCAACATACAAAAAACGTTTCAACACCCCTTCACCCACACAGCTCGACATCGATGCCATGGTTACATCGGACAGCACAATGGCTGTAACCGTATTTACAGAGTTCTACCAGGCAAGCATCGGCAAGGACTACAGATTTGCATTTGTTTACACCGAGGATGACGTAAATATAGACGGAGAGGTATACAACAGCCTCGCAAGAGGAATGTACCCCGGTAAAGAGGGATTTGCAAACGTACTCCCCGACACCATTGAGTACGACAAACAGTATATCTACGAGAAAGAAATTCCCATTCCTGCAAACATCAACAACACAAACAAGGCCACACTCATTGTAATGCTCATTGATGGCGAGACAGGAACTATTGCCAATGCCAACATAGTTGACCTCAAGCAGATAAACACATGGCGTGCCAACCAGAAGCCCGCATTCGTAAATGAAGGCAAAATTCTTGATAACGCATCGGAAATCTACACATACGACTTCGACGAAGAGAATAGCCGCATGGCAGTTCCCGTAAGAATCAACAACCCCTTGTACGAGAGAATGCCTGTAGAGATAACATTGGAGGACATTGATATTGCCGAAAATGCATATACACAACTTGGCGAAGAAAAGGATGCACTCACAGTAACACACCTTGCCAACGCAAACGGCGTCGACAGCACCCTCATGCTCTACCTTAACATTACAGACAAGTTCCAGAGCTCTGAGTCATCGGCAAAACTGGTAATGAAATATAACAGTACAGAGATTGCGACACAGACAGTAAACTTCGGTTTCATCAAGTCAGTAGACGGTGTCAACCCCTACACAGTACGCATCAAGGGTACACTTGCCGACATTGTTCCCTATGCTGCTATTGACACAATCAGCACAATCACTATCGGTGGTCGTCTCAGCGGTCTCGACATCTCATTCATCCGCGACAGTTTGACACTGAACGTTCTCGACATGAGAAAGGCCGATATTGTAACAGGCCCCGGCGAATATTATGGTGACTACACAACCGAAGACAACATCATCGGTGTAAGAATGTTCTACGGAGTGGACATCAACAAAATCTACCTCCCCGAAAGCGTTACAAAGATCGACAACTACGCATTCTATCAGAACAATCGCCTCACCAAGGTACTCTTGGGTGAAAATGTCAGCTTAATTGGCAGCTACGCATTCAGCGGTTGCACAGCACTCGAAAGAGTAACAATCCCCGCTTCAGTGAAAGAGCTCGGACGTAACGCATTCAAGGGTTGCCCCATTGTATGTGTAATCTGCGAAAGCGAGACACCCGCATCACTCGGCTCTAAGGTATTCGATGGTGCCGACCTCGCAGCAGCCACACTTGTTGTGCCCAACGAAGCAGCAATTGCCACATACAAGGCACAGAAGCAGTGGAAAGACTTCGGCACAATCATCACATACGACCAGTACCTCACAGCAATCGCTCCCGTAACAGAGGAGGCTGAGGTTGCAGTGAAGGACGGCAAGATAATCGTATCAAGCGATGCCGAGGTTACAATCTACACCTTCGCAGGCAAGCAGGTAGCAGCAGGCAAGGCAGGCGAATATGCACTCCCCGCAGGCAACTACATTGTAAAGGCCGGCAACAAGGCTATCAAGGTAAGACTCTAACAGCAATCCTTAAATAACCCATAAGATGGCGTGCCAAATGCAAATTTTGGCACGCCATCTTATATTATATATGGAGGTTCTATAAATTTGTAATTTAATATATTAGTGTCCGGTAAATTTTTATTCTGCTGCTGTTTTGGAACTCCTCCGTCTTCAAAAACAAGTTTTTGAATCCACCTCCTCTTCAAGAGGAGGAATGTAAATTTCTGAATATTGAGAATGTATGATATTCTCCCTCTTGAAGAGGGAGTGCCCGCAGGGCGAGGGAGTTCCAATCATTGACTTAACTTTGTCTTAATGAAGAATGGGGCTTGTAGCTACTTAAATATTGAATTTTAAACGACTTAAATACGTTTACCGAACACTAATAAATTTAATATTCTTCGTATGTTTGATTCTGCTTCGGCCGCAAAAACAAACAGATCAAACAAAGAAAGTAAATATTTTTCATTGACATTTATTGATTTTTTTATACATTTGCCATATCCTATCAATGCAAAGGAACAAATAAGGTATAACAATAAACAAATATACAATGAAAAAATTTTTACTCTCACTTCTAATGTCGGCTGCTATTATAGCCCCTACAGCCGCACAACAACGCAGCGAGGCAGAAGCAGCATCAATAGCCAATGCCTTCATGCAAGGAAACGGTTATAACTTCAACATAACCAAGGCGCCAAAAGCAAAAAAAGTAAGCTCGGAGAAGGCCGGAGAAATCACCCCCTACTACATCTTCAACGACACCCAAAAAGGAGGCTTTGTGATAGTAGGCGGACAGGAAGGCATGAGCGACATTCTCGCCTACTCCATCGACGAATGCTTCGACACTGACGACCTTCCCCCATCGGCACAAATGTGGCTCGACATATACGCCGAAGTAGCAAAAAAGGCAGCAGATAACCCCGAAGCAGCAAAAGCCGAGAAAAAGGCCAAAGCTAAAGCATTCCTCGAAAGCAACTTCTCACTCCGACAGAATGTAGAACCACTATTAGGCGACATCAACTACGGACAAGGCAACCCCTACAACCTCCATTGTCCCAAACTGGCAATGGTAAAATCAAACGGCACAGAATACGAAGGCCAGTCAATCGTAGGCTGTACATCAACCGCCCTCGGTTCACTAATGCGCTACTGGAAGTGGCCTAAACACTCTATCGGAGAAAAAGAGCACACATTCCACTACAAAGCCGGTACAGTCAACGGAGAAGAGATAAAAAGACCAATGACACTCTATGTAAACTACGACTCAGTAGGCGAATACGAATGGGACAAGATGATACCCACATACCGCAACGGTGGATACACTGACGAGCAGGCCGATGCTGTTGCCAAACTCATGTACCACTGCGGTGTGGCAATGCAGGCAACATACGGTACCGGCGGAACAGGCGCATCCCTCCGCCCCGAAAACGTCGTTAAACACTTCGGCTATTCAAGCGACTACATAGGCGACAACTTCGGCAACTACACCAACTACGACCTCTACAAGTTCACCCTCGCCGACGAACTCAGTCAGGGCCGCCCCATCTGGTGCGCCGGTTCAGGCTCCAACGCCGCCCACTCATACATCTGCGACGGCTACGACCTCAACGGTCTCTTCCACTTCAACCTCGGATGGAACGGTTCGAGCAACGGCTACTACGAAATAGCCCCCACCCCCACCGTACCCTACGGCAACGGAATGTACTACTTCCGTCACCTGCACCCCGTAGGCAAGCTCACCCCCGAATCACCCACACGTCGTGTAGTTGTTGAAGCCGGTCTCGGCGACTGGAACACCCAATCCGAAAACATCAGCACAGCCATAAAAGCAATCGACAAATCATCAAAATACGGCGAGACAATCATCAGCATTCTCACAGCCGATACCCGAAGCGCAGCCGATGCCCATTACAACGGTCTTGGAAAATTCAACGGTATAATGTTCGACAGAAACAAAAGACTCAGCCAAAACATCAACAGCACTTCCTTTACAAATTACTACCAGGAATGCTTCGAAAACGATTCGCCTGCACAATTGGATATAGACGCATCATACTATTCCGACACAACAATGCAAGTATCCGTCTCCACACTCTTCCCAGAGACACAGACCGATGCAAGCAAATACAGAATGGCATTTGTATACACAGAGGACGGCGTAGTAATCAACGGAGTGAGCTACAACAGCATAGCACGTGGCACCTACCCCAACGCTAAAGGATTCGAAAAGTGTCTGCCCGACACAGTCATCTACGACACCGAATATCTATACACCAACGTAATACCCATCCCCGCAAAAATAAAGGATATAACAAAATCAACACTCATAGTACTTCTCATCGACGGCGACAACAACCACATCGTAAACGCCAACTGTGTAACACTCAAACAAGTACGCGATTGGCGCGAGAGACAAAAGCCCGAATACATCGGCGAGGAGAAACCTCTTGGAACAACAGCAACAGTAGAAACCTACTACTTCGACGAAGAGAAAGGCCGTATGCCCTACCCCGTAAAAATAAAGAATCCTCTCATCGAAGAGACCGAAGTGGAAGTATCACTCGAAGTGGAGCAACTTGCCGACAATGCAACAATACAGTTAGGTGAAGAGAGCGAGGCTACAGACTACAAATACAAGCTCACAAGAGACGATATAGACAGCACTCTCATGCTCTACCTCAACATCACCGACGAGAATGTAAGTTCGCAGACCATTGCCAAGCTGTCACTAAAGTACAAAGGCGAAGTAATATCCACACAGACAGTAAACTTCAACTACATCAAATGGGCAGAAGGAACAAACCCCTACACCGTACGTGTAAACAACCAGCTCTGCGAAAAGATGTCAGCCGAAACAATGGACACAATAACCACACTGACCGTAGGAGGCCGCATATCAGGTAAAGATATTGTCTTCATGCGCGACAGTCTATCACTCAAGGTACTCGACCTGGGACAGGCAAAGATAATTGAAAGTTCGGCCCTCTACTTCGGAGACTACACCTGCGAAACAGATATTATAGGTGTAAGAATGTTCTACGGCACAGAACTTAGTACCATCATCCTGCCGTCAACAGCCAAAAAAATATCCAACTACGCACTGTATCAGAACACAAAACTTACAAAAGCAGTAATTGGCAACGAAGTAACTGAAATCGGAAGCTACGCATTCAGCGGCTGCACAGCACTCGAAAGAATCACATTCCCTGCAAGCATTGCAGATATAGGACGTAATGCCTTCAAGAGTTGTCCCATTGTATGCGTAATATGCGAGGGCGAGACACCCGCCAAACTCGGCTCTAAAGTATTCGACGGTGCCGACCTCGCAGCAGCCACACTCGTTGTGCCCAACGAAGCAGCAATAGCCACATACAAGGCACAGAAGCAGTGGAAAGACTTCGGCACAATCATCACATACGACCAGTACCTCACAGCAATCGCCCCCGTAACAGAAGATGCAGAGGTTGCAGTGAAGGAGGGCAAGATAATCGTATCAGGCGATGCAGAGGTTACCATCTACACCTTCGCAGGCAAGCAGGCAGCAGCAGGCAAGGCAGGCGAATACGCACTGCCCGCAGGCAACTACATAGTAAAAACCGGCAACAAGGCTATCAAGGTAAGACTCTGACAATGATACCTTAAACAACATTCAAGGCGGCATCAAAATCCGATGCCGCCTTGAATGTTGTTTAAGGTAAATATTTCTGAATTATCAGTGCTTACTTAACCTCAGGTAATACATTTGAAAACCTTCAAGAAGCTGTTTTCCAATAAAATTTAAACAGCGTCTAAGACAAAGAGGCATAATCTCATAAATTATCGCTATCTTCGCACAATGAAAAACAAAAACCACATGAAAAAGATTCTATCATTCCTACTGACCATCGTGTGCATCACAGCATACGCCAATCCCCGCGACATCGAACTGAAAGAGGTTGTAAACGGCACATACAGCGCCAGAAACTTCTCAGGCATTCACCCCATGAACGACGGAGAACACTTTGCCAAGATGACAAGCGACCGCAAGATGATACTCAGCTACTCATTCAAGAGCGGCGAAGTAACCGACACCATCTTCAACATAGAGACAGCTCGCGGATGCAACTTCAAGAGAATCGACGGATACACCTTCTCACCCGACGAGGCACGCATCCTCATACAGACACAAACAAACCATATATACCGCCACTCCTTCACAGCCGAATACCACATATATTCGCGCAAGAACAACAAGCTGCAGCCCCTGTCGGAGAACGGTCCGCAACAGCAGCCCATCTTCTCGCCCGACGGCACCATGATAGCCTTCGCACGCCAGAACAACCTGTTCCTTGTGAAACTGCTCTTCAACAGCAGCGAATCACAGGTAACCACCGACGGCAAATTCGGCGAAATAATCAACGGACTCCCCGACTGGGTGTACGAAGAGGAGTTTGCCACAAGCCGCTCATTCGAATTCAGCGCCGACAGCAAAGTGCTCGCCTACATACGCTACGACGAGAGCAAGGTGATGAACTATGATATGCCCATGTATATACCCACAGCCGGAGAGAGCAACCACGAATACGACGACTACAAAAAGCCCTACAGCTACAAATACCCCGTAGCCGGAGCACAGAACTCCACCGTCAGCGTACACACATTCGACATAAAGAACCGTGTAACCCGCAAACTCGCCCTCCCCATCGACAGCACAGACTACATTCCCCGCATCTCATTCACCGAGGACCCCGAATTTCTTGCCATCGTAACCTTGAACCGCCATCAGAACCGCATGGACATCTTCAAGGCCAACCCCCTTTCGGGCCTCTGCAAACGCATCCTGCGCGAAGAGAGCCCCGAATACATCAACGAGACAACCTATCAGGACCTCACATTCTTCAAGAACCACTTTGTGATGCAGAGCGAGCGCGACGGCAACAACCACCTCTACCTCTACACCATCGGCGGCAACCTTGTGAAACAGCTCACCAAAGGAGCATACGATGTAAACGGCTTCATCGGATGGGACGAGAAGAAAAACACATTCTACTACTCAAGCAACGAAGGCAACCCCACACAGAGCGCTATCTACAAGATAGACGCAAAGGGCAAGAAGACACGCATCAGCCAAAGAGAGGGCACCAACAGCGCCATCTTCAGTAAGAGCCTCAAATACCACATCAACACCTACCAGAATCTGACAACACCGCCCGTAGTAACCATCAACGACAGCAACGGCAAGGAACTGAAGACGCTGCTCGACAACAAAGAACTGCTCGACAGACTGAGTAACATAAACATGGGACAGAAAGAGCTGTTCACATTCACCAACAGCGACGGCGTACAGCTTTACGGATGGATGATTAAGCCCGCCAACTTCGATGCCGGCAAAAAATATCCCGTAATCATGCACCAGTACAGCGGTCCCTACTCACAGAAGGTAAAAGACACATGGGCCATAGGACAATACGGCGGCGGACTCTTCGAAAGCTACATGGCATCCAACGGCTTCATCATGGTATGTGTAGACGGACGCGGAACAGCCGGTCGCGGAACAAAGTTCGGCAAATGCACCTATATGTCGCTCGGCAAGTACGAAGCAAGAGACCAAGTGGAGGCTGCAAAATACCTCGGTACACTCCCCTACGTGGACAAGAACAACATGGCAATATGGGGTTGGAGTTTCGGCGGATACACCACTCTGATGTCTATGAGCGAAGGCACCCCCGTATTCAAGGCAGGAGTAGCCATCGCCGCACCCACCGACTGGCGCTTCTACGACACTGTTTACACCGAACGCTACATGCGCACCCCCAAAGAAAACAAGGAAGGATATGACAACGGCTCGGCAATAGTAAATGTAAACAAGCTCCACGGCAATCTGCTGCTCATACACGGAACAGCCGACGACAATGTCCACTTCCGCAACATGACACGCTACATATATGCACTGTCGCAGGCAGGCAAGCAGTTCAGCACAGCCATCTACCCCGACAGCAACCACAGCATATATTACGGCTCAAAGACACGTCAGCATATGTTCGAAATGATAACAAAATTCTTCTTCGAGAATCTTAAGAACTGATACAACAAGACAATAAAATTACCGGCCTGCTTCTTCAGTCGAAGCAGGCCGGTATTTTAGAATCTGTTTTGAATTTATTTCGAAAATAACTCTCAAATTATCATGCAAAAAGCCGCTTCCCAGGGGAGAGGAAGCAGCTTCTTTCCGGACAAACGCCTTTGTCCGTCGGACATCGACTCATCACGAGCAGATGTAGCCTGTAATCTATTACTATGAAAAACACATACTTTAAACACATACATAAATGCGATTGTTCGCCACCCCTTTTAGGATTAACACATTTTAACTCATAAAGGATATAACAAGAAAAAATCCCACACAAATTTGCCGGATAGAACAGATTGCCGTATCTTCGCAAATGCAGCACAAACAGCAACAAAGATGAACAAGCCAAAAACCATAGGAGTGGTAATCTCCACCTACAACAACCCCGCGTGGCTCGAAAAGACACTGTGGGGCTACCTCTACCAGACACGCATGGCCGACGAAATAGTAATCGCCGACGACGGTTCGCGCAACGACACAAAAGAGCTGATAGACAGCTTCCGCGACCGTCTGCCCATAAAACACGTATGGCACGAGGACAACGGCTTCCAGAAGTCGCGCATACTCAACAGCGCCCTCATTGCCTCGGAGTCGGAATACCTCATATTCACCGACCAGGACTGTATACCCCGCGAGGACTTCATAGCCACACACGAAAAGTTTGCCGAAAAAGGCTATCTGCTCTCCGGCGGCTACTTCAAACTGCCAATGGACATCAGCAAGCAACTGACACACGAGGATGTTTCGAGCAAACGCGCATTCGACCTCTCGTGGCTACGAGCACAAAAATTACCCGTCTCGTTCAAATGCACCAAACTGTTGCGCAGCACCACATTCGCAGCATTCATGAACTTCATCACCCCTGCCAAAGCCACATGGAACGGCTGTAATGCCTCAGGGTGGCGCGAAGACATGATGCGCATAAACGGATACAACGAAGAGATGCAATACGGTGGACAGGACCGCGAATTTGGCGAGCGCCTCTTCAACCTCGGCATAAAGTCCAAGCAGATACGCTACTCGGCAATAGTGTTGCACCTCGACCACAAACGTCCCTACAAGACAAAGGAATCGATAGAGAAAAACCGCGCAATACGCCGCAATACACGAAAATCGGGTATAATAGAGACACCCAACGGCATCAAGCAGCTTCACTAAGAAGCTGTTTGATGCTTTACTTCAGAGCGGAGGGGATCAACGCAACAAAAAATCGGACAAATCGCCACGCACCACCCCATCGGCAAACAAGCGGGCCGAGAAGGCTACAGGGTAGAAGCAACCTGCTACCCCCATAGCTGCAAGGACAGCCCCATGCGCCTCATCCAAGGCACGCACATAAAACCCTTTACGCACAAGTTCTTTCAGAGCCAGCACCGCACGCAACGAAGCATCCATGCTGCCACCAATGGCTACAATCACACAGTCAAGTTCGTCAAAGGGCAACACACGCAATGCTTTACGCTCAGTAGCATCCAGAATATAAGCTACGGAGATACGCTCCTTTACCTCATCGACACGACGCTCGTCTACATCCACGCCGATAACCTCGTGCCCGCCATCGGTCAACCTGCCGGCAACCAAACGGCCGAAATCTCCCAAGCCTACTACCAAACATTTCATACACAACAAATTCACTCAGTTAATAATAACACTATCCACAGGGTAACGGTATCTGCGGATGCCTCCCTTCGCAAAGCCCATAAGCACAGTAACGAGCCCCACCCTGCCAACAAACATCAGCAACACAATCACCACCTTGCCCGCCACACCCAATTTTGCGGTAACACCAAGACTCGAACCAACGGTCGAATAGGCTGAGACAACCTCAAAAAGCAAACCCTTAGGCGAAATATCAGGTTCAACTGCCACAAGTACCAAAAACGATAGCGACACTACCGCTATCGAACAAAAAACAGCAACCGAAGCACGCAACACAGAGACACCTGAAATCTCCCTCCCGAAAAGTTCCACACTGCTGCGTCCCTTTACCACTGTCCTCAACCCCGCGACAGCAACTGCCAGCGAATTGACCTTGACACCGCCGGCGGTAGACTGCGAAGCACCGCCCACCCACATAAGCACAACATAAACGACAAGCGCCGGCAAAGAAAAGAGAGCCGGCTCCACACTGTTGAACCCCGCAGTGCGAGGAACAACCGCACAGAAAAACGCCTGAACAACCTTGCTCTCCACAGGCAACCCGGCGAAAGCACCGTTCCACTCCGCAAGAGCAAAAGTCAACGTACCCACAACCAGCAACACCGTAGAGCAGACAACCACAATCCTTGTATTGAGATTGACAATATGGTTGAATCTGTGCCTCCTGACCTGCCGGCCAAGCAAGCCCGCCAAGACAGGCAACAGATAAAAGGAGAGCCACTCCTTGATGTTCACAAGAATAGGGAAACCAATGCCACCCGCCACAACAAGCAAAGAGACAACCACATAAAAGGCATTGTGTCCCTCAAAAACAGCTCCGTTACCCAAGTTCCCGTCAAGTGTACTGAAACCTGCATTGCAAAACGCCGACACCGAATGGAAAAAGGCAAAAAACAGTTCCTCGCCCAATGACATCTCCAAAGTGCCACGCACCGTAAGCCACAGCAGCAAAGCCCCACCAAGCTCGACCACGAACGTAAAACCCATGACATACAACAACATAGAGACAAGCGAACCAAAGGCATCGCTCCCAACCATATCACGCAGCGCAAATTGTCCGAAGAATCCCGTATCACCCACAAAAAACAGAGCAAAGAAACTGGTAACAGTCATCACGCCCAACCCGCCGAACTGCATAAGCAACAAAATCACACACAGCCCGTCAAACGAAAAGGTCTGCGCCACCTCCACCGTAGAAAGCCCCGTAACACACACAGCGCTTGTAGAGACAAACAGAGCATCGACAACCGAAAGCCTCACCCCATCAAGTGTAGAACGTGGCAACAAAAGCAATAGTGCCCCAAAGAGAATAAGAACCAGGAAACAGGCTGCCAACAACAGGGCGGGATTGGTGCGTCTGCCAATAAAAGCCGTAACGCCCTTAGACAATTCAAGCAAAGAGAAGACAGAAAGTACAACCAAACGATACACCTCGCTACCGAACACCCTATGTATGAAACCTCTGTCGGAACCTAAAAAATCGGGCAAAAGCGCCAGCAACAGCGCACAGCCCATCAATAAAGAGAAGAGCACCATACGCCCCCTGATTCTGCTGCGATAAAGGAACAGACGGACAAGAAAGACGAAAAAGTATACCCACAGTGCAAAATCACAAATGGAAACAACCATCCTTCTCTCGTCATCGTCGAGCTGAAAACCGTAATCTACAGTAACAGCAGCCATTGTCAACAACGAAAAGAAGAAGAGCACTGACTCGACAGCGAGAAAGAATTTCCTCCCCACGTCCGCAACAAAGGATGAGAACACTTTTTCAAGCATCATAGAATAAAAAGAGACAAACAAAGAACAATCCGAATGAAATTTTGTTTATCTTTGAGCATTGGATATAATCATAATAATTCTAACCATTATACAAGAAACCATGAAAAAATACCGTTGCAAAATCTGTGGATACATCCACGAAGGCGAACTAAGCGCAGAATTCATCTGCCCCAAATGCAAAAAACCCGCATCGTTTTTCGAAGAGATCATCGAATCGAACCCCACCGGCAACAAATATGCCGGCACAAAGACCGAAAAGAACCTTCTCGAAGGCTTCGCCGGCGAAAGTCAGGCTCGCAACAAATATACCTACTTTGCCGAAGTAGCTGCCCGCGAAGGCTATGAACAACTCGCAGCCATCTTCTTGCAGACAGCCCGCAACGAACAGGAGCACGCCCGTCTGTGGTACGACGAACTCGGAGGCATCTCCAACACTGCCACCAACCTGCTACACGCTGCCGAAGGAGAAAACTACGAATGGACGGATATGTACTCACGCTTCGCCAAGGATGCCGAAGAAGAGGGCTTCCCCGAACTTGCCGAGCGCTTCCGCCGCGTAGCAGCCATCGAAAAATCACACGAAGAGCGCTATCGCAAACTACTCAAGAACGTAGAGATGCAGCAAGTATTCGAAAAGGGCGAACAGACCATGTGGGAATGTCGCATATGCGGACACCTTGTAGTGGGCAAGAAGGCTCCCGAAGTATGCCCCGTATGCAAATACTCGCAAAGCTACTTCGAGGTAAGGAAAGAGAATTACTAAGAAGCTGTTTGAATTTTATTTCGGAATTATTTGAGAGGTATTTTGAGTAGATTTTTTTTATTGTTTTGCAGGGAATAGCGGGCTATTTCCAAAAAACAAGAAAGAAAAGATGCCAAAATAGACTCAAATAAGCCGAAATAAACAACGCAAATATAGAATTATTTTCTAATAAAATTCAAACAGCTTCTAAACAATACAAGCAACATAAATCAGCGCAGCGCCGGCTGCGCTGATTTTATTATAATGATTATGCGATATTATACCTAAAAAGTACAACCCCATCCTTCAATGGATAAAAAACTATTCTAAAAAGTTC
>JAFYLO010000180.1 GCA_017557045.1 Bacteroidaceae bacterium
GCACTCACCACCCTGCATCCCGGACAGACTGTGCAGCTCGACCGTTCGAAGCAGAAGATGGCCTTCCACAGCAACGACCTCGGAGTTGTGTATGAAGACCCTTATCTGCTGGTGATTGACAAGCGTGCAGGACTGCTCTCCATGAGCAACAACACCCGCCAGCAGACAGTGCAGAATGTACTGAATAAGTATCTCGAAAAAGGTGGCTCGCGCTGTACCTCGCATCTTGTGCACCGCCTCGATCGCGATACATCGGGACTGATGATATATGCTAAGGATACAAAGACACAGCGCACGCTCATCGAAGAGTGGCAGCAACTGGTTACCGACCGCCGCTATGTGGCACTTGTAAGTGGAGAGATGCAGCAGAACAAGGGTACGATACGCTCATGGCTCACCGAGGACAAACGCTTCATTACACACTCAAGCCCTGTGGACAACGGCGGCAAATATGCGGTAACACACTACAACGTACTGCGCAAAGGAAACGGATACACCCTTGTGGAACTGGAGCTTGAAACCGGACGCAAGAACCAGATTCGTGTGCATCTGTCCGACATGGGACACCCTATAGTGGGCGACATAAAGTATGGCAGCAACGATGAGAGTCTGCGCCGTTTGGGATTGCATGCATATATATTGGCATTCCGCCACCCTGTAAACGGCAAATATCTCCGTTTCGAAACCCCTATACCCGATTCATTCGAAAAAGCATTGAGGGAGGTTCTATAAATTAGTAATTTATTTTCTTTGTAGGGTTGATTCTGTTTCGGCCGCTTTTGGCTTTATTTTTGCATCTTTTTGATATTTGCTCAGTTGCGATGCCCGCATCGCGCCCTTACAAACATCAAAAATCTACTAAAAATAAAACTCAAAATCGTCGCGACCTAATTTATAGAACATCCCTTGAAAGAGTTGTAATCGCAATGATGATGAAGCACAAGATAACGACACTGTTCTTAACACTTCTGTTTGCAGCAAGCACTGTTTTTGCAATCGGGAATGATGGAAAACTTGGTAATATAACAGAAAATGTAGAATTAGGGCTTAGTAAAACGACATATACTTCTGCCATAGTGCCCTCGGCTGATGCCACAGGAGCGCCTTACAATTCACTCAACGTTGAGATAGGATTGAGCAAACTACGCATCTTTGGCTACGCGCAGTCTACCTATTATTATAATAGGACAGACGGTGTGGATAAAAATGCCCTTGATGTACAGCGCATAATCCTTATGGCGGATGCGCAGATAAGTCCTTCGCTGAGTTTTTTTCTGATGTACGATGCCGTAAAATCGGAACTGCACGAATATTATGCCCAGTATCAGTTCGCGCCGTGGGCCAAACTGCGTGTAGGACAGTACAAGCAACCTTTTACACTTGAAAGCACGCTTTCGCCTACCTATCTGAGTACAATACAGTTCGACCCGTCGATACTCTACCTTGCAGGTATTGCAAGCGATCCGCTTATTGGCAACCATGTAGCCCGCGATGCAGGAGTGATGTTTACCGGAGATTTTCTCAACAACGGCGAACGTCATCTCTTCAACTACAGCATCGGAGTGTTCAACGGCCCCGGAATGAACCAAAAAGAGAACAACAACCAAAAGGATGTTTCGGGTATGTTGCAATACAAACCTGCAAAAAATCTGTTGCTCGAAGCCTCATTCCTTGCGGGTACCGGGCATGCTCTTGTCCCCTCGCCCTACGGTGCGTTTCCTCAGGGATACAACTATGCACGCCACCGTTGGAATGTCGGAGTTGAAGCCAAATTCAGCCCCATCTATCTGCGTGCCGAATATGTACAGGGTTACGACGGAGGAATACATTCTCGCGGAGGATATGTCAATCTGCTTTGCAATGTATTCAAGGATTGCGACCTTATATTCAATTGGGACAATCTCGACAAAAACACCCATACAAGTCGTGCCGAGCAGGCTGCGCTCTACAATGCGAACCGCTTTGTAACTCGCATAAACACCTATACGACGGGTGTGCAATGGTGGTTCCACAAGCGTTGCCGCCTTCAAGGGCAATTCATATACGGCGACCCGCGCGTTGGCAAGGCGACAAGAGAATTTATAACACAGTTGCAATTAGTATTCTAATTTATGAAAAAAATATCAATTCTATTATCTATAGCATTCATGGTGCTCTTCGCGTCATGTGGCGAAACACTGCCCGTGCAAACCTCGTCGCATGAGACGGAAGGTCTTATAGCGGTAACCTTCAATGACACCACTACCCTGCACTTCCGCATTACAACCAATGGCGAAGCTCAGCTTACGTGGGATGCAACAGATGGGAAAAATTACAACACACCCACCCGCTACCGGCATAAAGGGAAATTGGTTCTTCCGGCAGAAATAACGCATGCAGGCAAGAACTATAAAGTAACTTCCATTGACAATAATGCACTATTCCAGCAGCGCTCTCTCGAAAGCCTTTACATCCCCGATGGCATCAGGCATATAGGTGTAAAGGCGCTCTCCGGTTGCGACAAACTGAAAAGCCTTCGCCTGCCTGCCACATTGGAGACTTTGGGCGAAGAGGCAATATCCCGTTGCAAACAGCTCAAATCGCTGACAATTCCAGAAAGCATAAGAGAGATAGGCAAATATGCGCTTCACGATTGCAAAATGCTGCACAAGGCAACAATTCCTCTAAGCATTACAGAGTTGCCAGAAGGATTGTTTGAAGGCTGTTATTCACTTAACGACATTGAACTTCATGACAAAATCACCACCATCGGCATACGCACCTTTAGCCGTTGCGAATCGCTAAAGGAGATATCAATCCCCGCCGGCGCAATAGATATAAGGGAAGAGGCATTCTCGGATGCACGTTCATTGAGGAGAATAAATCTCCCCGATAGTTTGAAGTATATTCCCGAATCATGCTTCCACGGTTGTATGGCACTGAAAAATATTGACCTGAAAAATGTGGAGACAATCTCGCATCACGCCTTTGCCCATTGCAGCATGCTTGCCGAGCTAAAACTGCCCGAAACGCTTACGGCAATAGGTAATGGAGCATTTTCGGGCTGCGCAAGCCTTACTGAGGTAACAATCCCCATTTCGGTAAAGCTTATTGCCAATCACGCTTTTGCGCACTGCGATAAACTTCAAGATATCAACCTGCTTCGCACAAAGCCTATAGAGATAGAGAGTGAACATGCCCTTCCCGGTGACCCCTGTCGCATAAATATCCCCAAAGGCAGCATCGATTCCTATCAGTTTACTCCAAATTGGAAGAAATTCAACTACCGGGAAGTACGTTATTGATTCATATGAACCACAAAAAGGCGCTGTCATCTGAGGATGCAGTGCCTTTTTTACATTCACGTCGAAAAAAAGAAACGGCACATTGTGATAAATCATCACAAAATTATTAAATTTGCAGGATTAAACAATAATACTTGGAAATAAAGCACAAAGACCATGATAGAGCAAATAGAAAAATTGCTTGAAGAAATCAAAAGCATCACAGCAAACAATGCCGAAGAGCTTGAGGCCCTCCGTCTCAAATATCTGAGCAAAAAGGGTATCCTCAACACTCTTATGGCACAATTCCGCGAAGTACCCGCCGAGCAGAAAAGAGAATTCGGCGTAAAACTCAACGAACTGAAAAACGCCACTCAGGAGAAAATCAACGCACTCAAGGAGAGCCTCGAAAGCAAAGAGGAGGAGCAGTGCGAACTTGACCTCACACGCCCCGGTTATCCCGGCAAATTGGGTACACGCCATCCTCTTTCAATAGTAAAGAATGAAATAATCGACATATTCTCACGCTTGGGCTTCTCCATAGCCAACGGCGTAGAGGTGGAAGACGACTGGCATGTGTTCTCGGCAATGAACTTCGCCGAAGACCACCCCGCGCGCGATATGCAGGACACATTCTTTGTGGAGGCACACCCCGACATCATCCTGCGTACACACACCAGTAGCGTGCAGAGCCGCGTGATGGAGACTACACAGCCCCCCATCCGCATCATCGCTCCCGGCCGTGTGTACCGTAACGAGGCAATCAGCTACCGTGCGCACTGCTTCTTCCACCAGCTCGAAGCACTCTACATCGACAAGAATGTATCATTCACAGACCTTAAACAGGTGCTTCTGCTCTTTGCAAAGGAGATGTTCGGCAACGATACAAAGATACGTCTTCGTCCCTCATACTTCCCCTTCACTGAACCTTCGGCTGAGATGGACATCAGTTGCAACATCTGCGGCGGTAAAGGCTGTCCCTTCTGCAAGGGTACAGGATGGGTGGAAATCCTCGGATGCGGAATGGTAGACCCCAATGTGCTTGAGCTCTGCGGCATCGACAGCAAAGAGTATTCAGGCTACGCACTCGGAATGGGTATCGAGCGAATCACCAACCTCAAATATCAGGTAAAAGACCTCCGTCTTTTCAGCGAGAATGACATACGCTTCCTGAAGCTGTTTGAGAGCGCCAACTAAAATGAAAACCCAAGAGCTGTACGAAAAAGTTCTTAGCTACTTTGCTGAAGCAATACCGGTGGCAGAGACGGAACTTGATTACGACAATCCGTTCCAACTGCTCATTGCCGTAATTCTGTCGGCGCAATGCACAGACAAACGTGTGAATATGGTAACCCCCGACCTGTTTGCCCGTTACGACACCCCCGAAGAACTTGCAGCGGCTCATCCCGAGGAGGTTTACAATTATATAAAAAGTATCTCCTACCCCAACAACAAGGCCAAACACCTTGTGGGGATGGCACAAAAGCTTGTCAGTGAGTTCGACGGCAAAGTACCCGATACGCTTGAAGAACTTGTCAAGCTCCCCGGTGTGGGACGGAAGACTGCCAATGTTATACAGGCCGTCGTCTACAACAAGTCGGCAATGGCAGTAGATACTCATGTGTACAGAGTGAGCCGGCGTATAGGATTGGTGCCAAAAAGTTGCACTACTCCGTACAGTGTAGAAAAACGCTTGATGCAATATATGCCTGAGGGCGTTATTCCTAAGGCACACCATTGGCTCATACTCCATGGCCGATATAAATGTAGAGCCAGAAACCCCGAATGTGCAACGTGCGGACTTACAGAAATATGCAAAGAGTATGCAGCACGAGAAAAAAAACAGAAAGAAAAAGCATTTGTTAAATAAAAAGGCTATATTTGCAGATGCGTAACCTGCAGAAAGTTACAACAAACAGATAAATTAACCAATTTCAAAAATAACTGAACAATGATGACAATCGACAATTACAACTTTGCCGGCAAAAAGGCAATCGTTCGCGTAGACTTCAACGTTCCTTTGAACGAAGAGGGTAAAATCACAGACGACACACGTATCCGTGGCGCACTCCCCACACTCAAGAAGGTGTTGGCTGACGGTGGTGCACTCATCATCATGTCGCACATGGGTAAACCCAAAGGCAAGGTAAACGCAAAATATTCATTGAGCCAGATTGCTGAGGCTGTAGCAGAGAAACTCGGCGTAGCAGTACAGTTTGCACCCGACTGCGCTAAGGCAGCAGAGGCAGCAGCTGCTTTGAAGGCTGGCGAAGTTCTTCTTCTTGAGAACCTCCGTTTCTACCCCGAAGAGGAGGGTAAGCCCGTAGGTATCGACAAGGAGGATCCCGCATACAACGATGCAAAGAAGGCTATGAAAGAGTCTCAGAAGGAGTTTGCAAAGACATTGGCATCATACGCTGACTGCTACATCAACGACGCATTCGGTACAGCTCACCGTCGTCACGCTTCAACAGCAGTTGTAGCTGACTACTTCGACGCTGACAACAAGATGCTCGGTTACCTCATGGAGAAAGAGGTTCAGGCAGTTGACAACATCCTTAAGGATATCAAACGTCCCTTCACAGCTATCATGGGTGGTTCTAAGGTATCTACAAAGATCGGTATCATCGAGAACCTCATGGACAAGGTAGACAACCTCATCCTCTGCGGTGGTATGACATATACATTCGCTAAGGCACAGGGTGGCAAGGTAGGTAACTCTATCGTTGAGGATGACAAGCTCGACCTCGCGCTCAACATCATGGAGCAGGCTAAGGCAAAGGGTGTAAACCTCGTTCTTGCTACTGACTGTGTATGTGCTGATGCATTCTCTAACGATGCTAACACACAGGTTGTTCCCGTTATGGAGATTCCCGAAGGTTGGGAAGGTCTCGATGCAGGTCCCGATGCACAGAAAGCATTTGCTGCTGCAATCGAGGGTGCAAAGACAATCCTTTGGAACGGTCCCGCAGGTGTATTCGAGTTCGACAACTTTACAGCAGGTTCACGTGCTATTGCAGAGGCTATCGGTAAGGCAACAAGCGCTGGCGCATTCTCACTCATCGGTGGTGGCGACTCTGTAGCTTGTATCAACAAGTTCGGTATGGCTGAGCAGGTATCTTACATCTCTACAGGTGGTGGTGCTTTGCTTGAGGCTATCGAGGGTAAGGTTCTTCCCGGCGTAGCAGCTATCAAAGGCGAATAATCTACAGATATTCACATAAAAATAATTGGGAGTGCATTTTGAAGTGCACTCCCAATATTTTTATACATCATCAAAGATGTGTACTATCAGAAACTATAATAAAATATAATGATTATGCGATATTATACCTAAAAAGTACACCCCCCATCCTTTAATGGATAAAAAACTATTCTAAAAAGTTCCTGCCCTTAAAGGGGAGGTGGATTCAAAAA
>JAFYLO010000181.1 GCA_017557045.1 Bacteroidaceae bacterium
GTTGCAGCCTGTTCCTCTTTACCGTTCAGCTTGAAGTCGTAAGTGGTAGGCGGCAGGCAATTCTCGTCGTTGCACACTCCGTAGCGCAGATAGCCTTCTATGCGGTAGTTGCTGTCGAGTATTTTCAGCTTTTGTGTGAAAGTAGCGCTGTTTTCGAAGTATTTTACCTTCATTCCGAAGATGGCGTCGTCTTTTTCAATCTCTCCCGCGCCGGGTGTTAGTTTGCCTATAGGCTCTGCACCCTCAAGTGTCTCGAATGTTACAGTTGCGGCAGTGGGGCCTCCATCGGGCAGGTCAGTGGAGTACAAATGCCATCCGGGCTCTATTGCAGCCTTGAAGATGATGCTTATTTCGTTGCCTTCGATGTTGGACGATGTGCTTATCGATACCGGATTCTCCATCTGCCCGTAGGCGAATGTGGAGATCATCAGCATCAGCAGAATGAATGTCTTTTTCATAATCTTATGTTGTTTTTTGTTTCTTCCTGTGTGATTGATTGTAGTGTGGCTTCTGAAGTTGTTTCTAAAGTTCCATTGGGTTCTTGCGTATGCGCCACTCCGCAGGGTAGAGGTTGTTCACTCTGTTGCCTACGTTCTTTGCAAAGCCCAATGGGGCATTCTTGTATGTAAAGAGCACTATGCCCATGGGGGCATCGGGAAGCGTCAGTGCTTCGCGGTGCAGATAGGCGAGTGCCTGTTCGCACGATAGCTCCACTGCGGGGAACTTGTCGCGGTCGAGTATGTTGCTCATGGCAAGCTGATGCAGGGGTTGCGCCTTCTTGCCCTTTATCGTGGCTACAGGTACTCCGCAGTGCAATACTTTCAGTCTTGATTGCAGTGCTGATATTGCAGCCTTGTGTTCTGTGGGAATCGCTGTAACATCGTCGCCCTCTACGCTGAAGTCGTATGCATCGGATGTTATCCACGATTTTATCTCTGTGTGGTTCTTGGGCAATGGAGCCGCCTTTGAACGTGTGGGACGCGGCTGTGCCACCCTGCCGTCGCCATCCTTGCGCAGCAGGGCAAGGAAAAATCCCTCTCCGCGTGTGTATCCGGGGATGAAACGATAGACAGGGAATTTTTCTTCTTCGCTGCCGGCGGTGAGGTTGCCGGTGATGTTCCAGTCGTCGGACATTTCAACGGGCAGTATCTCTGCGCCAAGCTCGTCGCGCATCCATGCAACGGTCTCTTCATCCTCGTGGGAGTTGAATGTGCAGGTGCTGTATATGAGCAGTCCGCCGGGGCGCAGTGTGGGCCAGATGTCCGCGAGTATGGTTCTCTGACGCTCCACGCAGGTCTTTACATTGCCGGGCGACCAGAGTGTAACGGCACGGGCATCCTTGCGGAACATCCCTTCGCCCGAACAGGGTGCATCGACGAGTATAATGTCGAAAAAGTCTTCCAACGGTGTAAAGTCCGCCGGTTCGTTGCGGGTAACTACGGCATTCGGCGCTCCCCACTTTATTATGTTCTCGGCGAGGATGGATGCGCGCAGGGGGACAGGCTCGTTGGCCACGAAGAGCGAGCCTTCGGGTAGCAACGAAAGTGCATGCGTGGATTTCCCACCGGGTGCTGCGCACAGGTCGAGCATTCTCACCGGTGCATCGATGTGCTGCTTGAGCACCTGTTCAATGAACATCGACGATGCCTCTTGCACATAGTAACATCCGGCGTGGAACAGCGGGTCGGCTGTGAACGACGGACGGTTCTCTATGTATCGTCCACTCTCGGCCCAAGCGACTTTCTCGCCCTCCCACTCGGTGTAAGGTTTTGCGGGGTTTGTGCGTACGCTCACCACCGGCTCTTCCTGTAAGCCCGCCTCGAAACGGCGGTAGCGCTCTTCACCGAACAGCGCCGTCGTATGCTCTATGAATTCTTTTGGTAATTCCATCCTGTCTCTGTTGTAAACCACAAAGATACGGCTTCTGCGTGTTAAATGCAAATGTGAGAGCCGCTTGTTTGTCGCTGTTAAATTTTGCATAGCGCGATGTTTGTTGTATCTTTGATGTTAAATCGAAGATATACTGCACTCGCTGTAAAAAACATCGAAGCAAGCTTCATGTTTTTGGCTTCGCCCAACTTCTATTGCGCTCGTTGTAAATAAAAGTTGAACTTTTATTTACTCGCTTATACGAACTTTAGCTCGTTTGTTGTATCTTTGTTATTCAATAATATTATCCTTACAAAAATAAAACCAATATATATGAAACAGTATCTCGATCTGCTCGACCGCATTATGAAGGAGGGCGTCAAAAAAGAGGATAGGACCGGTACCGGTACAATAAGCGTCTTCGGACACCAGATGCGCTTCAATCTCGAAGAGGGATTCCCTTGCCTGACAACAAAAAAACTGCATCTGAAGTCCATTATTCACGAACTTCTGTGGTTCCTTGCAGGCGATACCAATGTAAAATACCTTCAGGATAATGGTGTGAGAATATGGAACGAGTGGGCAGACGAGAATGGCGACCTCGGACACGTCTACGGTTATCAGTGGCGTTCATGGCCCGATTACAAAGGTGGGCACATCGACCAGATAAGCGAGGTTGTGGAGACATTGAAGAAAAATCCCGATTCGCGCCGCATAATTGTCAATGCATGGAATGTGGCAGATATTGAGAATATGAATCTTCCTCCATGCCATGCAATGTTCCAGTTCTATGTTGCCGACGGTCGTCTGAGTCTTCAGCTTTATCAGCGCAGTGCAGACTGCTTCTTGGGAGTGCCTTTCAATATAGCATCGTATTCGCTGCTTCTATTGATGATGGCACAGGTAACAGGATTGAAACCCGGAGACTTTGTACACACCCTCGGCGATGCACACTTGTATTTGAACCACATCGAACAGGCAAAATTGCAGCTTACCCGCGAGCCATACGCATTGCCTAAAATGAGAATCAATCCCGATGTGAAGGATATTTTCGGATTCAAGTTCGAGGATTTTTCATTGGAGGAGTACACCGCTCATCCACATATAAAGGCTGAGGTTTCTGTGTAAAGAATTTATATCACTAACATAGAACCTCCCTAATAGAGTATGAAAGTAGCAATGATAGCCGCTGTTGCCGAAAACAGAGCGATAGGCAATGGCAACAAACTGATATATTGGCTGCCCGACGACCTCAAACGTTTCAAACAATTGACGACGGGACATACTATAATAATGGGAAGCAACACCTTCCGCTCTCTGCCTAAGGGGGCTCTTCCCAACAGACGCAATATAGTCCTTTCGCGCAGCGAAAATGTTTTCCCCGGTGCAGAGCGCTTCGCCTCATTGGAGACTGCACTTGCAGCCTGTGCCACCGAGGATATTGTGTACATTATAGGTGGTGAGAAACTTTATAGCTACGCAATGCCTTTTGCTGAGATTCTTTACCTGACTGAGATTAAGGATACCCCGGCTGAAGCCGATGCCTTTTTCCCCGATTGGAATAATGGTGAATGGGAAGAAGTAGAGCGCGAAGAGCACAGTAAAGACGATAAGCACGCGCATGAATTCCTCTTTACTACTTACAGGAGAGTGTGATGCTTTTAAATCTTTAGGGTCTTTAGGTTTCTAAGGTCTTTAGGGTCTTTAAGGTCTTTAAGGTCTTTAAAGCCCCTAAAGCCCCTAAAGCCCTTACCCCCTAATCATTTTCTCCGTTTTCTTTAATAAAAAAAAGTTCAGGCGAACCAATCGGTTCGCCTGAACTTTTTAAATATGCTATGCAACTGACTTATTAGCGTTGTGTTGCAGAATAAACTACTGACAGTGCCATTGCCTCGCGCAGCTCCATCTTTACGTCTGTAACGATACCCATCTGAGTGTCTCTGTCTACTTTCAAAGACATCTTCATGAAGGGTTTGTCGCGCTCTGACATGCTCTCACGCTCAGCCATTACGAACTCGCGGATGTGAGAGGGGTCGGCAAACTTGTCGTTCAACTGAATACGGCTCTGAGTACCCAACTTAGCGCGGAAATCCTTTGTAGGCTTACCGATGTAAATATGAGACACCAAAGACTTGCGTTCCAGTTTCTCCAATTCAGTACCTGAGGGGACCTTGAATTCTACCTTCAACTCAACCTCACGCATTGATGTTACAATCATGAAGAAGAAGAGGATAGAGAATATCAAGTCAGGCAATGAAGAGGTATTCAATTCCGGCATTTCTGCCTTTCCTTTCTTTTGAAACTTACTCATAATCTTATTGGTTATATTTACGGGGCTCAGCCTCGGAAATTACACACTTGTAGTACTGACGGCATGCCAACTGTTCGTCTTCTGTGCACTCGCGATAGGGGTGACCGAAAGACTTGCGGGCCAATTCATCGCGGAGGTCGTTGTATGCGCCGTATAATTCGTTCTCAACCTGGAAGTATGTGTCGTAGCTTGTAGCACGGTCGGTCTGCAAAGAGATTACGTGGTTCTTTGTAATCGGCTGTACACCGAAAGGTGCGGGAAGCTCAACGGGTATCAACTCCGGAAGGTCAGGATCGTTTTCGGGGTTCGCGATGAACTGCTTTGCAAGCTCGCGGAGCTCAGAAATCTGAATCTCCTTTGAGTTCTTTGCTACGGTAACCATGATCTGGTTGTTCATGTTTACGTTCACAATCATAGAGTTTCTTTCGCGAATCTTGGGAGGATCCTGCTGGTTGTCCTCAGGAGGGTTGGGCAGACGTACTGCCAAACCTCTGTCGGTATCCATAGAGGTGGTTACCAGGAAGAAGATGAGCAAAATGAATGAGATGTCGGCCGTTGAAGAGGCGTTCAATCCCGGTACTTTTCTTTTTCCCATTTAAATTATGCTTTTACTTTAGCTTTAACACCTAACAAACTTACTACTGTAAGCAACACTGATACAGCGAGAAGTACATACTGAACGTAGATGCATACATCGCTGAGTATAAGATTGAACTTGTCCTCGAACAATGAGTTGTCAGCCATTCTGATGGGAGCGTCTGAAGCAAGTGCGTATGCACCGCCAAAGAGAGCTACAACCAATAATATGCCGATAACGCTGTTCATGGCACGGCCGGGGTTGCTCTTTAAAGTTGCAAAGAACTGTGCGATTACAAAAAGTATCACAAAAACAATTCCTGCAGCAACCAAAGCGTACATCCAATACATTAGCAGATCGGTAAACTGCGGATCAACCACAGACTTTCCGTTCAATGTAATGTAGTTGTCGTAGCCGACGAAGAAGAACAGTCCTAATACGACTGCTGATGCTATCATCAGTACGGTAAAGGCGTAGCTTGATATTTTATTAATAACAGAAGCTTTCATAATAATTGATTAAAAGAGACTAAATTACTTCTTGAGGTTGTACTTTGTAAGAAGGTCGAGGAGAACGATTGAAGAATCCTCCATGTCGGCTGTGATAGCCTCAATCTTACCAAGGATGTAGTTGTAGAATACCTGAAGAATAAGAGCTACGATAATACCGTAGATAGTTGTGATAAGAGCCACTTTCATACCACCAGCAACGACTGTAGGAGAAATATCACCTGCACGCTGGATGTCGTCGAATGCCATAACCATACCGATCACAGTACCCAAGAATCCGAGTGAAGGAGCCATAGCGATGAAAAGTGTAATCCATGAGCAACCCTTTTCGAGGTTCATAGCCTGAACACTACCGTAAGATACGATTGAACGCTCAACTACATCGAGACCCTCGTCGATGCGCATAAGACCCTGGTAGCAGATAGAAGCAACGGGACCTGCTGTGTTGCGGCAGATTGTCTTTGCTTTCTCTACGTCCTTAGCCTCAAGAGCCTTACCGATAGCTGTCATCAATTTCTTTGTGTTAACCTGAGCAAGGCTGAGGTAGATGATACGCTCGATGCAGAATGCAAGACCGATGATCATAGCGATAGCAACCAATGACATGAAGCCGGCGTCACCTTCGATGAACTTAGTCTTCAATGTTTTGTGGAAACTTTCGGGTTCAGCCTCCTCTACGGGAGCGGGAGCGGTTTCTTCAGCAGCTGCTGTAGCTGTTGAATCGATAGCGGTAGAATCTGTAGCTGCAGAATCAACCTGTTCTGTCTGTTCGCTGGTTGCGACAGCATCCTGTGCCTGAATAGACTGAATTGTTCCGAATGTGAACAATCCCAACATTGCAACAATTGCAAAAAGCTTTTTCATTGTGTGTTAATTTTAGAAATTGTTATTTAATAGTTTATAATTATTCGCTTGTTTCTCTTTATTGTTACGGTTTGCGGTATTCTGCGGAAAGAGGGGGATTCGAACCCCCGATACGCTTTTGGCGTATACACGCTTTCCAGGCGTGCCTCTTCAACCACTCGAGCATCTTTCCCTACGGCATGTGAAATACCTATTTTGGGCGCAAGTTACGAAAAATTTATAATTCGCGCACAATTTCGCCACAAAAGTAACCTTTTTTTTCAATAAAACAGCTATTTATACAAAAAAAAGAGTAAACAATTTTTTGTCAGCTCCTTTTTCTGCCATAAAAACGCTATTTATGTCCCGATTATTATATTAAAAAGGCTTTTTTTTGTATCTTCGCGTTGATAATGATTTTTTATACTGATGGAGTTTCTTGATTATATCAATCCCTATCATTGGGTGATGACTTTGCGCAATCTGGCATTCGACTGTGGGCGATTACCGAGCCGTATGTTCGATATTCCTGTCATCAGCGTAGGCAATCTTACGCTTGGCGGGACCGGGAAGACTCCGCACATCGAATATATCATTAATCTTTTGAAGGACGAATATGCTGTGGCTACACTCAGTCGTGGCTACAGGCGCAAGACAAAGGGCTTTTTGATTGCCCCTGCCGGTGGCGATGCACTTGCTGTCGGCGATGAGCCTTCGCAGATAAAGAAGAAATTCCCGCAGGTAACAGTTGCGGTCGACGAAAAACGTGTCAATGGTATAGAAATGTTGTTGAAGGAGCAGAAACCTCCGCAAGTGGTGCTTCTCGACGATGCCTTCCAGCACAGGTATGTGAAGCCCGGACTGTCGATTGTGCTTGTCGATTACAATCGTCCTGTGTGGAGGGATAATGTGCTGCCTTTCGGCCGTTTGCGCGAATCGGCGCGCGGTATAAGGCGCGCCGACGTCGTTGTGATTACAAAATGCCCGCCTCTGATTTCCGAAGAGGAGAAACGCTATATTATAAGGAAACTGAACGCGGGTGCAGATACCCAGGTGTTCTTCTCGACTGTCTGCTATGATGAACTTTCTCCCTTGTGCAATCCTTCTATGAAAGGACGCAAGGTGGGAAATGGCTGCGAGGTGCTGTTGCTCACAGGAATTGCCCGTCCCGAACATTTGAAGAGGGAACTTGAACGTCGCGGTGCTGTGGTAACCCTCATGCAGTATGCCGACCACCACAATTTCACCTCGGAGGAACTTTCCGTGATTGCCCGCAGATTTTCGGAACTCTCTTCTGCCGACAAACTCATTGTTACCACCGAAAAAGACGCAGAGAGACTGATGGGGCGCGACGACATCCCCACTATAATAAAGGATAATATATGTGCATTGCCCATAAAGGTGAAAATAATTGACAAAGAGAATAAGTTTAACCAAATAATTAAAGATTATGTTAGAGAAAATACAGGAGACCGCAGCATATCTGCAGTCGGTGATGAAGACTAAACCCGAAACAGCCATCATTCTTGGTACCGGACTGGGCAGTCTTGTGAACGAAATAACAGAAAAGTATGAGGTTGAGTACAAGGATATTCCCAATTTCCCCCTCTCTACAGTTGAGGGACATTCGGGCAAATTGATTTTCGGTAAGCTCGGCAACAAGGACATTATGGCAATGCAGGGCCGCTTCCACTACTACGAGGGCTACTCTATGAAGGAGGTAACCTTCCCCGTAAGAGTGATGCGCGAACTTGGCATCAAGACACTCTTTGTGTCAAATGCAGCCGGAGGTATGAACCCCGATTTTATCATTGGTGACCTTATGATTATAAACGACCATATAAACACATTCCCCGAACATCCCTTGCGCGGAAAGAATATCGAGTATGGTCCCCGCTTCCCGGATATGTCCAAGACCTACGACCCCGAACTTATCGCTAAGGCAAAAGAGGTTGCAGCCGAGAAGGGCATCCGTGTGATGGAGGGTGTATATCTTGGCACACAAGGCCCCACATTCGAGACTCCCGCTGAGTATGTGATGTTCCACAGAATGGGTGGCGACGCAGTGGGAATGTCTACTGTGCCCGAAGTTATCGTGGCCCGTCATTGCGGCATCAAGGTATTCGGTATTTCAGTAATCACCGACCTCGGACTCGAAGGCGTAGTTGTTGAGGTAAGCCACGAGGAGGTGCAGAAGGCCGCCGACGAGGCTCAGCCCAGAATGACTACCATTTTCAAAGAACTTATCAACCGTTCATAATACCTTATTGTAAAGGATGAATAGAACAAACAGAACAGAAATTTCCACTTTAGGGGAATTTGGTCTTATAGAACATCTTACATCGGATATCACTCCCGTCAATGCAGAGACATTGATGGGGGTGGGCGACGATGCGGCAATTCTCAGCTTCAAAGAGGGCGAGGAGGTGCTTGTAACCACCGACCTGTTGATGGAGGGTGTGCACTTCGACCTTACATACGTCCCTTTGAGACATTTGGGATACAAGGCTGCAATGGTGAACCTGTCGGATATTTATGCCATGAACGGCACTCCCAAGCAGATTACCGTCTCTGTGGCACTGAGCAAGAGATTCTGCATCGAGGATCTTGAGGACTTTTACGCAGGATTGAAACTTGCGTGCGAAAGACACAATGTGGATATTGTGGGCGGCGACACCTCGTCTTCGCTTACTGGTCTTGCAATAAGCATCACCGCTATTGGTACTGCGCCCGCCGGAAAAAGTGTGAAGCGCAGCGGTGCAAAGCCCACCGACCTTATATGCGTGTCGGGAGACCTCGGTGCTGCATATATGGGATTGCAACTGCTTGAACGCGAAAAGATTGCTCTTGATGGCGAAGAGGGTGTGCAACCCGACTTTGCAGGAAAGGAGTATCTGCTTGAGCGTCAGTTGAAGCCCGAAGCACGCAGGGATATTGTTGAGGCTTTGCGCGAAGCGAATATTGTTCCTACATCTATGATGGATGTTTCGGATGGTCTCTCCTCGGAACTGTTGCACATCTGCAAGCAGAGTGGAGTAGGGTGCAGAATTTACGAGGATAATATTCCTATAGATTATCAGACTGCTGTGATGGCCGAGGAACTTAATCTTAACGTGATTACCTGTGCTCTCAACGGCGGCGAGGATTACGAACTGCTTTTCACAGTGCCCATAGCCGACTACGAAAAGGTTGCAACCTTGAAGAATGTGCGCCTTGTAGGGCATATTGTAAAAGAGGAGCTTGGTGCAGCACTCGTTACCCGCGATGGTGTGGAGATGGAGTTGAAGGCTCAGGGGTGGAATCCTTTGAAGAGTGAATAATTGCATAAACTTATGTTTGCCCACTACCTGTTGCAGGCTATAATGCTGCTGTCGGGAGCCGTTGCGCTCTCGGCAGCGGTCTTTGATGCCGATTGGTTCTTCAAGAGCAGGAATGCCGAGCCGGTAGTGAGGATGTTCGGCAGGGAGAGGAGTAGGTTGCTGTATGCTCTTTTGGGGATTGTGCTTATGGCGGCAGCGCTTTTCTTCTATATGCGTGTGTCACGGATGGATGTGTGATTTTTTCTTTATAGGGAGGTTCTATAAATTAGGTCGCGACGATTTTGAGTTTTATTTTTAGTAGATTTTTGATATTTGTAAGGGCGCGATGCGGGCATCGCAACTGAACAAATATTAAAAAGATACAAAAATAAAGCCAAAAGCGGCCGAAA
>JAFYLO010000182.1 GCA_017557045.1 Bacteroidaceae bacterium
GCCGATCCTGCTGACTATGCAAGTGCACGCGAGGTTATCAACAACCTCTTCTTCTCGGAGAAGCGTTACGACTTGGGTGATGTGGGCCGTTACCGCATCAACCGCAAGTTGAACCTCAAGACAGATATGTCGGTAAGAGTCCTTACTAAGGAGGATATTATCGAGATTATAAAATACTTGATAGGTCTTGTAAACTCAAAGGCTGTTGTCGATGATATCGACCACTTGAGCAACCGTCGTGTACGTACCGTAGGTGAGCAGCTTTCTAACCAGTTTGCTATCGGTCTTGCACGTATGGCACGCACCATCCGTGAGCGTATGAACGTTCGCGACAACGAGGTGTTCACTCCTACAGACCTTATCAATGCCAAGACTGTTTCTGCTGTGATAAATACCTTCTTCGGTACCAACGCACTTTCACAGTTCATGGATCAGACAAACCCCTTGGCGGAAATTACCCACAAACGTCGTCTTTCGGCACTCGGCCCCGGTGGTCTTTCGCGTGACCGTGCAGGTTTCGAGGTGCGAGACGTACACTATACACACTATGGACGACTCTGTCCCATCGAGACCCCTGAGGGTCCCAACATCGGACTTATCTCTTCATTGTGTATTTATGCAAAGATAAATGAACTCGGATTCATTGTTACACCTTATAGAAAAGTAGAAAACGGCGTCGTTGACATCAATAACGACAATGTAGTATACTACACTGCAGAGGAGGAGGAAAATGTAATTATCGCACAGGGTAATGCACCCCTTGACGAAAATGGCAAGTTCATCCGTAAGAAGGTAAAGACACGTCAGGATGCAGACTATCCTGTTGTCGAGCCCGACAGAGTACAGCTCATGGATGTATCTCCCCAGCAGATTGCCTCTATTGCTGCATCGCTTATCCCCTTCCTTGAGCACGACGATGCTAACCGTGCGTTGATGGGATCTAACATGATGCGCCAGGCAGTACCCTTGTTGACAACCGAAGCTCCTATCGTAGGTACAGGTATCGAGAAGCAGTTGGCCGAAGATTCACGTACACAGATTGTAGCCGAGGGTGAAGGTGTAATCGAATTTGTCGATGCAACCAGAATCAGAATCAAATATGACCGTACAGAGGACGAGGAATTTGTAAGCTTCGATCCCGCATGGAAGGAGTACATCATTCCCAAGTTCCGCCGTACGAACCAGAATATGACAATAGACTTGAGACCTATCTGCGTGAAAGGCCAGAGAGTCAAAGCGGGTGATATTCTCACCGAAGGTTATTCAACCCAGGCAGGTGAGCTTGCACTCGGAAAGAACCTTCTCGTGGCATACATGCCCTGGAAGGGATACAACTACGAGGATGCTATCGTGCTTAACGAGAGAGTGGTACGCGAGGATGTGCTTACATCAGTACACGTAGACGAACTCTCATTGGAGGTACGCGAGACCAAGCGCGGTATGGAGGAATTCACATCGGATATCCCCAACGTGAGCGAGGACGCAACAAAGGATCTCGACCAGAACGGTATTATCCGCGTAGGTGCATATGTAAGACCCGGCGATATCATCATCGGTAAGATTACTCCCAAGGGAGAATCCGATCCTTCACCCGAGGAGAAACTGCTCCGTGCAATCTTCGGTGACAAGGCCGGCGATGTAAAAGATGCCTCACTTAAGGCTTCACCCTCACTTCAGGGTGTGGTTGTAGGTCGTCGCCTCTTCCAGCGTGCCGAAAAGAGCCGCTCGGCTAAGCTTGCCGACAAGGCCAAGCTTCCCAAAATCGATGACGAATTCATGGAGAAGGTAGGCGAGTTGAAGGAGATACTCGTAGACAAGCTCATCAAGCTCATCGGTGGCAGAGTATCACAGGGAGTGAAGGACTTTATGGGTACAGAGGTTATTGCCAAGGGCGCGAAATTTACAAAGCAGGAGCTTGATGCACTGGATTTCACAGCAATACAGCTCAGCAAATGGACTGCCGATGCACACACCAACGATCTTATCCGTGCACTCGTAATAAATTATCTGCACAAGTATAAAGAGTATGCAGCGCAGGTTAAGCGCGAGAAGTATGCATTGCAGATTGGCGACGAATTGCCTTCAGGTACAATGAAGATGGCAAAGGTATATATCGCCAAGAAACGTAAGATCGGTGTCGGTGATAAGATGGCGGGTCGTCACGGTAACAAGGGTATCGTATCGCGCGTAGTGCGCCAGGAGGATATGCCCTTCCTTGCCGATGGAACACCTGTAGACATCATCCTTAACCCTCTGGGTGTGCCTTCACGTATGAACATCGGTCAGATATTCGAGACCGTACTCGGCCGTGCAGGTAAAGAACTCGGCATCAAGTTTGCAACTCCCATTTTCGATGGTGCAACACTCGATGACCTTTGTGAATGGACAGACAAGGCCGGTCTTCCCCGCTTCGGAAAGACATATCTCTACGACGGAGGTACAGGTGAGCGTTTCGACCAGCCTGCAACAGTGGGTGTCAGCTATATGCTTAAACTCGGCCACATGGTTGAGGACAAGATGCACGCACGTTCAATCGGTCCATACTCACTCATCACTCAGCAGCCCCTCGGCGGTAAGGCACAGTTCGGTGGTCAGCGTTTCGGAGAGATGGAGGTTTGGGCGCTCGAAGCATTCGGCGCAGCCCACATTCTTCAGGAGATTCTGACAATCAAGTCCGACGACGTAGTCGGCCGTTCAAAGGCATACGAGGCAATCGTCAAGGGCGATCCCATGCCTACACCCGGAATACCCGAATCGCTCAACGTATTGTTGCACGAGCTTCGCGGATTGGGCTTGAGTATATCATTCGAATAATATTACCATCACGTTTGTCAATATAGTATTATGGCTTTCAGAAAAGAAACTAAGACAAAAAATAATTTCACTAAAATCACCATAGGATTGGCCTCTCCGCAGGAAATCCTCGGTGGTTCAAGTGGTGAGGTGTTGAAACCCGAAACCATCAATTACCGTACATACAAGCCCGAGCGTGACGGATTGTTCTGTGAGCGCATCTTCGGTCCTGTAAAAGATTACGAATGTAACTGCGGTAAGTACAAGCGCATCAGATACAAAGGTATCGTCTGCGACCGTTGCGGTGTAATGGTTACCGAGAAGAAAGTTCGTCGCGAGCGTATGGGACACATACATCTGGTGGTACCCGTGGCTCACATCTGGTATTTCCGTTCACTCCCCAACAAGATGGGTTATCTTCTTGGTCTTCCCACCAAGAACCTCGACGCGGTAATATATTATGAGAAATATATCGTAATACAGCCGGGTGTTATGATGCGCAAGGACAGCGATGCGCGTCAGGAAGTAATCGGTAAGGACAATGTGGTAACAAGCGGCGTTCTTCCCAATCAGCTTCTTACAGAGGACGAATACCTCGAAATAATGGATAACCTGCCCGCAGGTAACAGCGAACTCGATGACAGCGATCCCAACAAGTTCATCGCAAAGATGGGTGCAGAGGCTATTCAGGAACTTCTCACAAGAATTGATCTTGACGCCCTCTCATACGAGCTTCGCAACCGTGCAAATACAGATATGTCGCAGCAGCGCAAGAACGAGGCTCTCAAACGCCTTCAGGTGGTAGAGTCTTTCCGCTCTTCAATGGCTGCATCGGGCGGTCGCAACCGTCCCGAATGGATGATAATGACAGTAATCCCCGTAATTCCCCCCGAATTGCGTCCGTTGGTACCCCTGGATGGTGGCCGTTTCGCTACTTCCGACCTCAACGACCTTTACCGTCGCGTAATCATCCGTAACAACCGTCTGAAGAAACTGCTCGAAATCAAGGCTCCCGACGTTATTCTCCGCAACGAGAAACGTATGCTTCAGGAGGCTGTAGACTCACTCTTCGACAACTCACGTAAGGCGAGCGCATTGAAGTCAGAGGCAAACCGTCCCTTGAAGTCTCTCTCGGACAGCTTGAAGGGTAAGCAGGGACGCTTCCGTCAGAACCTTCTCGGTAAGCGTGTTGACTATTCAGCACGTTCGGTAATCGTCGTAGGTCCCGAATTGAAGATGGGTGAGTGCGGACTTCCCAAACTCATGGCTGCCGAACTTTACAAGCCGTTCATCATCCGTAAGCTCATAGAGCGCGGTATTGTAAAGACCGTAAAATCGGCAAAGAAGATGGTTGATCGTCGTGAGCCCGTAATCTGGGACATCCTTGAGCATGTAATGAAGGGACACCCTGTACTTCTCAACCGTGCACCGACACTTCACCGTCTCGGTATCCAGGCTTTCCAGCCCAAGATGATTGAGGGTAAGGCAATCCAGTTGCACCCGCTTGCATGTACTGCGTTCAACGCCGACTTCGACGGTGACCAGATGGCTGTTCACTTGCCCCTCAGCAACGAGGCTGTACTTGAGGCGCAGATGCTCATGCTCCAATCGCACAACATACTTAACCCCTCGAATGGTGCTCCTATTGCCGTACCTTCACAGGATATGGTACTTGGACTCTACTATATTACAAAACTTCGCGAAGGCGCCAAGGGACACGGAATGACATTCTACGGTCCCGAAGAGGCACTTATCGCATACAACCAGGGCCGCGTAGACATTCATGCGCCCGTCAAAGTTCTCGTTGAGGACCGCGACGAGGAGGGCAACTATGTCAATGTTCTCCGTGAGACATCAGTGGGTCGCGTAATCGTAAACCAGATTGTGCCCCGCGAAATGGGCTTTGTAAACAAGATTATCTCCAAGAAGTCTCTCCGCGACATCATCAGCGAGGTTATCAAGCGCGTAGGTGTTGCACGTTCGGCAGACTTCCTCGATGGAATCAAGAACCTCGGTTACTTGATGGCGTTCAAGGGTGGTCTTTCGTTCAACCTCGACGATGTTATCATCCCCAAGGAGAAGGAAGAACTTGTACGCAAGGGTAACGAGAAGGTTGAGGAGATTCTCGCAGAGTATAACCTCGGTCTTATCACCGACAAGGAGCGTTACAACAAGGTGGTCGATGAGTGGACACACGTAAATGCCGACCTTGCCAACGTGTTGATGAAGACAATTTCTACCGACGATCAGGGCTTCAACTCGGTTTACATGATGCTCGACTCAGGTGCCCGTGGTTCTAAAGACCAGATTCGTCAGCTCTCAGGTATGCGTGGTCTTATGGCCAAGCCCCAGAAGGCAGGTTCAGAAGGTGCACAGATTATCGAGAACCCGATTCTTTCGAACTTTAAGGAGGGACTTTCGGTGCTTGAGTACTTTATCTCTTCACACGGTGCACGTAAGGGTCTTGCCGATACAGCGTTGAAGACTGCCGATGCAGGTTACCTGACACGTCGTCTTGTCGATGTATCTCACGATGTAATCATCAACGAAGAGGATTGCGGCACATTGCGTGGTCTTGTATGTACAGCACTCAAGAACAACGATGAGGTAGTTGCAACTCTCGGTGAGCGTATCCTCGGCCGTGTATCTGTACACGATGTTGTCGATCCTATAACCGGAGAACTCATTGTGGCATCAGGTGATCTTATCACAGAGACAATTGCTGACAGAATTGAAAAATCACCCATTGAGAGCGTAGAGATACGTTCAGTGCTCACCTGCGAGTCAAAGCATGGTGTCTGTGCAAAATGTTACGGACGCAACCTTGCAACCAGCCGCATGGTAGAGCGTGGCGAAGCTGTCGGAGTTATTGCGGCACAGTCTATCGGTGAGCCAGGTACACAGCTTACACTCCGTACCTTCCACGCCGGTGGTACCGCTGCCAATATCGCAGCAGATGCAAGCATCAAGGCTAAGCACGAGTCTCGCGTCAAGTTCGAGGAATTGCGTACAGTCAATGCTTTTGAGGCCGACGGAACTCCTGTTAAGATTGTAGTGAGCCGATTGAGCGAGGTACGCTTCATCGATGTAAACACAGACATAGCATTCTCTACACATAACATACCTTACGGTTCTAAACTTTATGTTTCTGAGGACGAACTTGTACAGCCCGGTAAAGTGGTTGCAACATGGGACCCCTTCAACGCCGTAATCGTAACCGAAGTTGCCGGTAAAGTTGACTTCGAGTCAGTTATAGAGAACGTAACATATAAGGTTGAGACCGACGAAAGTACAGGTCTTCAGGAGATAGTGATCATCGAGTCACGCGACAAGAACAAGATTCCTACAATACACATTGTAGACGAAGATGGCAACATCCTCCACAACTACAACCTCCCCGTAGGTGGTCGCGTAGTCGTAGAGAACAAGCAGTTGCTTAAGGCCGGTGATATTCTTGTGAAGATACCTCGCGTATTCGGTAATGCCGGTGATATTACCGGTGGTCTCCCCCGTGTAACCGAGCTCTTCGAGGCACGTAACCCCTCTAACCCCGCAGTGGTATCTGAAATCGACGGCGAGGTAACAATGGGTAAGGTTAAACGTGGTAACCGCGAGATTGTTGTAACATCTAAGGTTGGCGACGTCAAGAAATACCTTGTTGCACTCTCCAAGCAGATTCTTGTTCAGGATGGCGACTATGTACGTGCCGGAACTCCTCTGTCCGACGGTGCAATCACTCCCTCCGACATCCTTGCAATCAAGGGCCCCACAGCCGTGCAGGAATACATTGTCAACGAGGCACAGGACGTTTACCGTTCACAGGGTGTGAAGATCAACGACAAGCACTTCGAGATTATCGTTCGTCAGATGATGCGCAAGGTGCAGATAAACGAGCCCGGTGATACACAGTTCCTCGAATTGCAGATTGTCGACAAGCTCGAATTCCAGGAGAAGAACGACCAGATTTGGGGCAAGAAGGTAGTAACCGATGCCGGTGACTCTGAAAATCTCAAGGTAGGTCAGATAGTAACAGCACGTAATCTCCGCGACGAGAACAGTATGCTCACACGCCGCGACCTCAAGCAGGTAGTAGCACGCGATGCAGTTCCTGCAACATCTACACAGATACTCCAGGGTATCACTCGTGCCGCACTTCAGACAACAAGCTTCATCTCGGCAGCATCGTTCCAGGAGACAACAAAGGTGCTCAACGAGGCAGCAATCAATATGAAGAAGGACTACCTCCTCGGTATGAAGGAGAACGTAATCTGCGGACACCTTATCCCCGCCGGAACAGGACAGCGCGAGTACCGTCGCATCGTAGTAGGTTCAAAAGAGGACTACGAACGTATGATGGCAAACCGTAAGAATGTACTTGATTTCTCGGATGTAGAAGACGAAAACGAGGATTAATCTCCGAATAAAATAACGACAGAAAAGGACGATGCCTGCAATGGCATCGTCCTTTTCTGTCGTTATTTTATATGTTAAAATTTCATTATCTGAAAAATAAATCATATTTTTGCATGAAGTAACAATTAGAATGTCCAAACAGCCTATGAGTGAAAAGATGTTGATAGACATAGATGCAATTCTTGCAAGCAAAGCAGGCAAGAAGGCGCGCTATGTTCCCCGTTTCTTAGTCTCTTATTTGAAGAAGATAGCCCATCAGGAAGAGCTTAACGGTTTTCTTGAAAATGAACAGGATAGGTACGGCGTAGAATTTATTGAAGATTTCTTCCGTTTCTTCGACAACAGTTTCGAAGTAGAAGGCATGGAGAATCTCCCCTCCGAAGGGTGGCACACATTTGTGAGCAACCATCCGTTGGGTGCAATTGACGGCATGGGGTTGGGCATGATACTTGGCCGTCACTACGATGAAAAAATAAAATATCTGGTCAACGACCTGTTGATGAATATTCCTCAATTGAAATCACTCTTTATCCCCATAAACAAGACAGGTCGTCAGGCAAAAAATCTCCCCCGTCAGGTTGACGAAGCCTTCAAGTCCGAAAACCACATACTTATGTTCCCTGCCGGCATCTGCTCGCGTCGCACAAACGGAGTAATCCGCGACCTTGAATGGAAAAAGACATTCATCACCAAGAGCGTGCAGACACAGAGGGATGTGGTTCCCATTCACTTCGACGGACGCAACTCCGATTTTTTCTATAATCTTGCCAATATAAACAAGATGCTTGGGCTGAAATTCAATATAGCCATGCTCTACCTTGCCGACGAAATGTTCAAGAATCGCGGACAGAAATTCAAGGTAACCATCGGCAAGCCGATAGCGTGGGAGACATTTGACAAATCAAAGACACCCGCAGAATGGGCACAGTATGTGCAGGATGTAGTATATTCACTCAAAAGACACTAACACAGACAACATGGAAGATATAATAGCACCGGTTCCGGTGGAACTGCTCAAAGCCGAACTTACAGAAGACAAACGCTTGCGCTTCACCAACCGAAGCAAGAACGAGATATATGTGCTCACAGCAGCCGACTCTCCCAATGTGATGAGAGAGATAGGCCGTCTGCGCGAAATCGCATTCCGTGCCGCAGGAGGCGGAACAGGCCTTTCGATGGACATCGATGAGTTTGACACAATGGAAAAACCCTACAAACAGCTCATCGTGTGGAACCCCGACGAAAATGACATTATAGGAGGTTATCGCTTCATTGTAGGTTCCGATGTTCGTTTCGATGAATCAGGAGCCCCCATATTGGCAACAGCGCACAATATGTTCCACTTCTCCAAACGCTTCATCGAAGAGATACTTCCTGAAACGATAGAGTTGGGCCGTTCGTTTGTAACTCTCAAATACCAGTCGACACGAATGGGCTCCAAGAGCATATTTGCCCTCGATAACCTGTGGGACGGTTTGGGCGCACTCACAGTAGTGCTTCCCAATGTAAAGTACCTCTTCGGTAAAGTAACAATGTATCCCTCGTACCATAAGCAGGGACGCGACATGATACTTTACTTCCTGAAGAAACATTTTGCCGACCCCGATAAACTGATAGTTCCTATGGCTCCTCTCCAATTGGAGACCGATGAAAAAGAACTTGCTGCAATTTTTAGTGAAGATAGTTTCGCGGCCGATTACAAAATACTTAACCGTGAGGTGCGCGCCCTCGGCTACACTATACCTCCTCTTGTAAATGCCTATATGAACCTCTCGCCCACAATGCGCACGTTTGGAACTGCCGTAAACACAGAATTCGGAAATGTAGAGGAGACCGGCATACTGATAGCTGTCGACGAAATATTGGAGGATAAACGTATGCGATACATAGAGTCCTTTGCCAAGCAGAATCCCGAACTTATAGAACTCAGGACCGGTGCACATAAAGTATTCTACACCGGAGAGAATAAATAGTATAAATCAAAAGAACGGCTCAGTTTTCTGCCGTTCTTTTGATTTATACAATCTATGCGTGTATATTTTGTTAACTACAAAATGGAACTTTCCTTAAGTAGTTTGTTGCTATATTTGTGGTAAAACACGAATATAGGTTTCACTCGCTGTGAAATATTCAAGCAAGCTTGATATTTTTCGCTCGTTTGTTGCTATATTTGAGGTAAACCTCGAATATAGGTTTCACTCGCTGTGAAATATTCAAGCAAGCTTGATATTTTTCGCTCGTTTGTTGCTATATTTGCCATAAAATAATAGTAATATGAAGATACGGATAATAAATAAATCAAAACACCCCCTGCCCGAATATGCAACAACCCAATCGGCGGGAGTCGACCTTAGAGCCAATATTGATACCCCGGTAGTGCTTGCACCTCTCCAGAGAGCCCTCATCCCCACAGGACTCTACATAGCTCTGCCCGAAGGCTATGAGGCACAAGTGCGCCCTCGCAGTGGCCTTGCTATCAAGAAGGGCATAACAGTGCTTAATTCTCCCGGCACAATTGATGCAGATTATCGTGGCGAAATATGCGTAATATTGGTAAACCTTTCCGATACTCCCTTCGAAATAACTGACGGCGAGAGGATTGCCCAGATGGTAATCGCCCGTCACGAACAGGCCGAATGGATAGAGTGTGAAAGCCTTGATGCCACCGAGCGTGGTGCAGGAGGATTCGGACATACAGGAATCTGATGACTATGAATCTTCGTCGGGTAATATATATACTTGCAATATACTTTATCGGCCTCCTCGCGATGCCGATAAGTACATTAGCGCAGTCTGATGGCAAGAATACGGTACAGACTGTTGCCGAACAGCGTCGTGCCTTCGACTACTATTATCTGCAAGCACTTGCGCTTAAAGAGCAGGGTGCGCATGATGCCGCCCTCGAAATGTTCGAGCACTGCTTGCGCCTCGCTCCCGCCTCTCCCGCAGTCCTCTTCGAACTGTCCACATACTATATGTACCTCGGCAAGAAGAATGAAGCGCTGCAAATGATGCAACGTGCCGTAAAGGAGGAGCCATCGAACTTTTGGTACCGTCAGATACTTGCAACTGCATACGAAAACAACAATCTCCTCCCCGATGCGATAGCTGTCTACGAAAGTATGGCCTCGGATTTTCCGGCAAACACCGAAATGTATCTTATTCTTGCCGGGTATTACAGCGAAGAGGCACAATATGACAAGGCCCTCTCTGCTCTTGACGCTTACGAACGCAAAGAGGGCAAGAGTGAACAGATAAGCATGCAGAAGTATAACATCTGTCTGCTAATGGACGACTCCCTCCGTGCAATCGAAGAGGCAGGTAAACTTGCCGCCGACAATCCCGAAGACCTGCGTTATCAAGTGCTATTGGGCGATGTCTATCTTCACAACGAAAATTACTCCCAAGCCGAGAAAGTGTACCAAAATGTACTAAAGAAAGAGCCCGGCAATGTCAATGGGCGTTTGGCTATGGTAAATCTCTACAAGATAACAGGCAGCGACTCTCTTTTTAGAGACGAACTCGACACTCTGCTGATGAATCCTGCTGTCTCTCCCGCAGCACGCTCCGAACTTATGGCAAAGGCTCTTCCTGAAATAGCAAAGAGCGATGCCGACAGCATATACATCGACAACCTCTTCCAACGGCTCATAGCTCTTCCCGGCGAACAGTTGCCCACTGCCATCCTCTATGCCCACTATCTGAGCATAGTCAACGCAGGCGAAGAAAAGATTACCCCGTTGCTCAACAAAATACTCCGGATGGAGCCTGAGAACAAGATGGCCCAGTTGCAATTGCTGAGCTATGCAATCAAGCGTGAGAATTACGACGAAATAATAAGCCGCGCCGACACTGCCATCCTCTACAATCCTGAAATGTTGCAACTATACTATTACCGTGGTCTTGCTTGCTATCTTAAAAAGCAACCCGTCGAGGCTGCGGAAACTTTCCGCCGAGGATTGAAAAGCCGCGGCGAAGAGACGGAGGAAAAGCTTGTTTCTGAAATATACACCCTGCTGGGTGATACAGAGCACGAACTTGGTAACCGGGCTGCCACTCTCGAAGCCTATGACTCCGCCCTTGTATACAACCCCCACAACATACAGGTGCTGAACAACTACGCCTACTACCTTGCACAGGCCGACAGTGCTCTTGACCGCGCCGAGGAGATGAGCCTCATCACCATCAAGGAGGAACCCGACAATCCCATATATATCGACACCTATATGTGGATACTCTTCAAACAGAAACGCTACGAAGAGGCAAAGGCATATGCCGAAAAACTAATATCAACCAACGAAGAGATAAGCGCTGTCGAATACTCTCACTGTGGAGATATATTTGCTCAGTGTGGCGACATAGAGCGGGCCATAGACTTCTGGACAGAAGCGCAGATGCGTGGCGACGACTCTAAAATACTCAAGCGAAAAATAAAGAAAAAACGATATATCCACGATGAAAAGAACAAAAAATAGAATACATACGGTACTCTTCATGCTGCTCATCGCACTTGCAATGACGGCAGTCGTCGGTTGTCGCTCAACCCGGAAAGCAACCCTTCCCGGTGCTCTCACCCTTAAGGAACTTAAAAACCTCCCTGCGGTGAAGGCGGAGACCAAAAACCTCAGCGCAAAAATAAAGTTGCAGGCCAATCTCAAAGGGAATGAGATAACCGCCAACGGCACCCTTAAAATAAAACGCGACGAGGGCATTATCATAAGCGTAAACGCATTGGGAGGTATCATTGAGGTTGCCCGCATTGAAATAACTCCCGACGAAGCACTCCTCGTCTATCGTCTCGGTCGAAAATATGCCAGAATACGCTACAGCGAAATAGAAACCCTTGATGCGCTCGGCCTCAACTACAATATGCTCCAATCGCTGTTGCTGAACGAAATATTTACCCCCGACGGGACACCTGCCGAAAAGGGTATCGACAAGATGGACATCACTGCTGCTAATGGCGAAGTAATCCTCAGTGCGACAAACAAAAGGATAAAATACACATTCCACATAAACCCCTCAGAAGGCAATCTTGTACTTACGCAAGGCGACTACGACGATAGATTGAACGTAGACTGCAACTACTCCGGTTTTACGGCAACCGGAACAGGCAAACATCCTGCACGCATACACTTGTCGGTCGAAGATATAAGCCTTAATCTTCAGCTTAGCAACATGAAAGAGACACCTCTCAAACTCAACCGCACAACAGACATATCGGCATACGAAAAAATAGAAATTTCCAACCTTCTGAAACTCCTAAAACAATAGCCGTCCGACGATGCACAAAATAAAAACGATACTCACCCTGCTGCTCCTGTTGGCGCTTCATATGCAGCTCCCTGCGCAGCGCACCTCTGTCAAGGATATGCGTAATCGCGTCAAGCGCCTGCAACAACAGATAAAAGAGAAGGAGAGCATACTCCAAACCTCTGAAAAAGATATCAAGTCCAAGATAAACAGCCTACAGCTGCTGACCTCTCAGGCCGATGAGCAGAAGGCATTGATAGATCTGTTGTCAAAAGAGCTGAAAGCCATCGATGCAGAAATAAAGCTTCTCGATGGAGAAATAACCGCAGGCGAAGCAAAAGTGGAAAAATCCAAAAAAGAGTATGCAGCAGCCCTCTCCCGCGCCCGTCGCTACGGTACCCTCCAGGACAAACTTTTGTTCATAATATCTGCCGACGATTTTAACAAGATGCTACACCGCTACCGATACACGCGGGAGTATATGAACGCCCACCGCAAGCAGGCCGAACAGCTTAAAGAGAATATCAGCAGCCTGCAAGCCAAAAGGGCGGAGGCTGACAGTGTGCGTTCGCAAAAGAATCTCTCCCTCGAAGAGCAGAAGCAGGAACAGACAAAACTGAAAACTCTCGAAGACAAACAGCGCGCTCTGCTTGCCGAACTCAAACGTGAGAACAAGGCAGTAAAAAACGAACTCGACCGTCGTCGTAAAGAACTCAACGGCCTTAATGCAGCCATAGACAAAGCGATAACAGAAGAACTCGAAGCCCGTCGTAAAGCCGAAGAAGAAAGAAAACGTGCACAGGCAAAAAAGACACCTTCGAAAAAAGAAAAAACTTCCAAAAAGGAAACGACATCTGCTGTAACAACCAAAGAAGAGCCATCCTCCAAAGCGGAAGAACCACCTACCCACAGCGCTGAGGCAATAAAAAAGCAGTCAGGCTCCTTCTTGCAAAATAAAGGCCGCCTGCCCGTACCTGTAACCGGTCCCTACCGTATGATAAACTCCTACGGTCTGCAACGTGCGACCACCGGCAAAGGCAATGTCAGCATAGACCTCGGTGGAATAACATTCGCCTGCAAGAGCGGTGCCAAGGCCCGTGCCATCTTCCAAGGCGAAGTAATGGGCGTGTATGGCGACAACGAATTTGTGTTCCTGCTTGTCAAGCACGGCACATATATCACCGTCTACTCGCGCTTGAAAAACGTTAGGGTGAACAAGGGTGACAAAGTGAAGGCAGGCGACACGCTTGCAGACATCGCAACCGACGCAGACGGTATCCCCTCCATGCTATTTCAGATAAGAAACGGAAAAACCAAACTAAACCCCAATCATTGGCTCAATTTATAGCTCCTCGAATATGAAAAACACCACGCTGAAAAAGCTGCTGACAGCAACAATCTTGTTGCTCCTTTCGGTAGCCGCACACTCTCAGATACTCGACGGAAAAGTACAACCCGACCGTTTCCGTATATCTCTTCCACTGACATTCAACCTCGACAACGGCGCAATAAATTCTTCGCCTTACTTCAGCTACAAGCACGACATTGCTTCGTGGCTGAAAGGAGCAGCCTTTGCTCAATACAATATCAAGCAGGAGGCATTCGTGCCGCAAGCGTGGTTCGAATTCTCATGCGCCGACCGCTACTACCTTCTTTCGCGTTCCATTTTCAATACCCGCACCGGAAAATATTCCCATGGTCTTGCCACAACAATCAAACTGCCATCAAATCTTTCAATTGACGGCACATGGGACAATATGTTGCAGCAGGAAGGAACGACGCATATCGACCGCTTTCAAATAGTCGGCGGGTACATAAACAAACGCTTTATAGCCAATGCAGGATACTCCATGCTTTACAAAAAAGGCATAGTAGCCAATCTGCGAGTCTATTTTTCCCAAACATACTTCGTGCAAATGAAATATGATGCAGGTGTCAATAACTTTGTGCTGACCTCCTATATAAACATGTAGCCGCCAGCATCTTTTGGCAAAAAAGAAAAAATATACTATCTTCGCACAAAATAGAGAAACGACGATGGAAGACAACGAAATAAATATCCCCGCAGGTGACGGACAAATGGTGCTTCAGGCCGAAAACCTTGTCAAAAAGTACGGTAAGCGCACAGTGGTAAACAATGTCTCCTTCAATGTAAAGCAGGGAGAAATTGTAGGTCTGCTTGGCCCTAATGGAGCCGGTAAGACAACCTCATTCTACATGACCACCGGTCTTGTGGTGCCCAACGGCGGACGCATATTCATGAACGATACAGAGATAACAAAGTATCCCGTATATAAGCGTGCCCGCATAGGAATAGGCTATCTTGCACAGGAGGCAAGCGTCTTCCGCAAGATGACTGTAGAGGACAATATCGCTTCGGTGCTCGAACTTACCGACAAGCCCAAGGAGTATCAGCGCGAAAAGCTCGAAAGCCTTATAAAGGAGTTCCGCCTCGAAAAGGTAAGGAAAAACCTCGGCGACCGTCTCTCCGGTGGTGAGCGCCGTCGTACAGAGATTGCCCGCTGTCTGGCAATAGACCCGAAATTCATAATGCTCGACGAGCCTTTTGCGGGAGTAGACCCTATTGCAGTGGAGGATATCCAGTATATCGTATGGAAACTGAAAGACAAGAATATCGGTATTCTCATCACCGACCACAATGTGCAGGAGACACTCAATATAACCGACAGGGCCTATCTGCTCTTTGAGGGACGCATCCTCTTCGAAGGTACCCCCGAAGTGCTTGCCAACAATCCTGTGGTACGCGAAAAATATCTCGGAAGCACATTCGAACTCCGCAAGAAGGTATTTCAGGAGGACGACCCCCGTGCAATGGGATAGATATTTGTATAATTTCCCGAATAAAGAGAGACGGTGTGCAGTTGATTGAAACTGCACACCGTCTTTTTAGATATGTACTCTTTGGCTGTCGGCTGTTAGCCATTGGTCAATAGCCGGCAGTCAAAGGCACATTTTATGGGGATTAAGGCTTTGCGATGAACTTCTTGCCGCCGCGTATGTAGATGTTACCCGCCTTCATTTCGGTAACTCTGCGTCCCATAAGGTCGTATACGGGAGCATCTGCATCACTGATTTCGGCATCCGGAGTAATCTGCTGTATCGAAGTGTAATTGTCGAGGTCGCCTACAAGTGTACCGTACTGTGCCCAAGCCGATGCCTTGTATGCCGCAAGAGACGATGCATAGACATGGATTACAGGGCTGCTGGAGAAGAGATATGCTGATATGCTTGGAGGATTAGCCGCGAATACATAAGCCTCTTTCACGGGTGAGCTGTAGAAGACACCCTGTGCCAATGACTTCACACCGGAACCGACAGTTACTGTGTTCAGGCTCTTGCAGTATGCAAATGCATCACCGCCGACGGTTGTCACGGTGTTGGGGATGAATGCTCCGGTCAGTCCTGAATTGGTAAATGCATTGGAATTGATCTTTGTAATGCTGTTGGGCAGAATGATGCTTGTGAGCTTGCTGCACTCGTAGAATGCATAGGTGCCAATGCCGTTGAAGATGCTCTTATATGTACTGTAGTATATGCCGCCGCTCTTGATGGTTGCGTTTGTAAGGTCTATTGATGATAGGTTGTCCTCATTGATGAGCTTGCGCAGATATTTGATGTCTGTGCCGTTGATGGGACCGCTGATTACAGCCTTTATCGCACCTGTAGTGAGCGAATCGGCCAGGGTACCGGCTGTGGTAAGGTTTACATACTCTGTGCCGTCGCCTGCTTTTTCCACTTCGTGCAGTGTGCCGTCAGCGTCTACAGAGTATATTGTGAACTCTGTAGTGATGCTGCTGGGGATACAGAACTTCAACGAGTTTGCAGCATATACGAAATTGCTGTCCTTGTCGAGCATCAGGAATCCGATACCGCCTGTACCGCTCATGCTGTAGAGAGAATCAGACTGTATGTAGGTGTAGCACGAAGGTTCGGGATTCTCCTCCATGTAGTCGGTGAACTGACCGAGGTTGCCATACTCTCCCAATTTGTCGTAACCTGTACGTTTCTTTCCGGCTGTAGAGAAGAGGCCGTTGGTGGGTACATCCTTCACGCGATCCTCTACGAACAGGATGGTACGGTTTTTGGGGTACTTGGATATTTCTGCAAGTGTGTTGTTTATCTGGGATTGGGTTACGGTAAGTGTGTAGTTTCCGTAGTCCTCTATTTTCAGGCTCTTGACAGGCTTGAAAAATCCCCATGCTCTGAAGAAATCGCTGAGGTCTTCCTGTGCAACCTCGCACACCTTGCGCACGAATTTAAGTGAACCGTTCCTGCCGTTACTGCTGCTGTAGAGCTTCAAGGGGTCCTCACGCAAAGCCTTGAATAGTTCAGGGTAGAACGATGTGTTCTTCTTTGCCTGATGGAAATAAAGGTAGAGCTGGTAGTACATACGCAGTCTGCTGTTCAGGTCGCGCACAGAGAAGTATGTGTCGTTGGCATACTCATTCATGACAAACGCGAGAGAGTTTCCGCCGGTCATGTTTCGTCCGAAGATGAAGCGGCATACATTAGAGAAGAGGTTGTTAGATGCCTCGCCGCAAGCCTCAAGGTTGATCGCTCCCTGGTTGTTGTGTCCGCACTCGTGTCCTGCGCACCATTCGTCCATGTTGCTGCGGCTTACGTCGAATGAGTTTCTGATACATTCTACCGAGTTGTACATTGTACGGTATGTGCTTGAGTTTGCGTATCCGGCATCGTTTGCGTCGCCCTGAATTGCGAAGTTGGGGTTATTATAGAACAGAGGAGCAATGGCCTCGCCGCCTGTGAGGTTGTGAGGGTAGTAGTTGCGCTGGCCGTTTGCAACGGTTGCAGTATATCCCATGAGTTCCTGTTGCCATACTGTGAGGCTGTCGAACCACTCGATGCTGCGGTCGATAGTCTTGGGCCAAACCTCTCTGTAAGCGTCAGTCTGGAAGTTGAAGAGCGCATGCTCGCTCTTCACGGTGAAGAGCTCGTGTGTGGCTTTTTTGAGCAGTTGTACATAGTCGCTGTCGCTCTTGCGTGCAACATCGTAGTAACCGTTTACGGTACCGCCCTCGATGTGAATCTTTATTTCGGGCCACTCGTCAAGGGTCTTGGTCTTTGATTGAGTGTCGGCTGTGTAGAGAATGTAGTAAAGTGCATTCTTTGTGCCGTCAACGACGTTCAATCCCTTTTTCAGCTCCTTACCGCTTTTCGCGTTGCTGATAAGGTGGTTGCCGATGCATCCTGCAATGTAAAGAGTGGCGTCGGCAGGTATGTCGCTGTCGACAAATACGTAGAGCGATTCGAGGTTACCCGAATAGATACCGGTGGGGTTACCCATGTATGAGCCGCCTGTGCTCTTCATTTTTCCGTTCCAGTAGTTTGCGTCGCTGTATGCCTTGTAGCTGTGGATGCGGAAATCCTTTTCGTATGTGTCCCACACCTCGTTCTTGAGCTTTAGGGCAATGTCTACCATGAAGGAGGGCATTCCGCCGTCGGTCATTGCTGCGGTCAGTTCCTCGTCGCTCATGGCAAGATATTCAGCCTTTAGCCGGGTGCACGCAGCATCCTCGAAATATATCTCTCGCAGGTTATTTACTATAATAGATGGGTCCTCCTTCAAGGGGTAAATCTCTTCCAGACCTCCTACGATAGAACCGTAAAAATCTTTCCAGCTGCTCAGTTTGTAGTCTTCGAGCGCATCTGTGTAGACCATAATCTTGGGATGCGAAGAGAATAAGTATGCCGATATGTTCGGAGGGGTTATGGGCTTTATGTAGGCGAATTTTACATTGGATGCGTGGAATACACCCTGACTGAGGCTGGTTACACGTTCTCCCATAATGACAGAGTCCAACGAACTGCAGTAGGCAAATGCGTCGCCTCCCACACTTGATACGCTGTTGGGAATATCAATCTTGCGCAATCCCGAACCTGAAAATGCATTTGCTTGAATTGAGTAAATTGTTACGGGCAATTCTATCGTTTTCAGATACTTGCATTCCTTGAACATTGAATGTCCGAGGACGTCGTCTTCGGTTGTGTAGCTCTCGAAGTATGCACTTCCTCCCTTGACGATCTTTGCTTCGGAAATGTCGAGGTCGGTAACTGTTCCGGCATTGACGAGGTCACGCAGGTATTTGATGTCAGTACCGTTGATGGAACCTGTGATTTTCAGGGCTTTTTCACTCGTTGTGAGCTGGGTGGAGAGTGTACCTGCTTTGTCAACGTGCACTTCTGTTGCGGCCCACAGCATCGTACTGTTGCAGAATAGAACGAAAAGGGGCAACAATAGTCTGAAAAAGAACTTGGAATGATTTTTTTTCATGTGTTTGTCGGTGGTTAGATGGTTATAAATTGTTACTGTTATTCATCGCGTGTGATATATAATGTGCAAATGTCTTGATTTTATGTGATAAATGCAATTTTTTTGTTTGAAATTAGAAGCTGTTTGAATTTTATTTCGGAATTATTTGAGAGGTATTTTGAGTAGATTTTCTTTGTTGTTTTGCAGGGAATAGCGGGCTATTTCCAAAAAATAAGAAAGAAAAGATGCCAAAATAGACTCAAATAAGCCGAAATAACATCGCAAATATAGAAATATTTTCCAATAAAATTCAAACAGCTTCTTAGGTCGATTGAATGTTGTTTATGTGTGATTTGTAATGTTTTTTGTGCTAAAAAACAGTCGGCGTAAGCAAAAATGGCATTTTTTTTTGAAAATATGCCCAATATATCGTATTTTTGCATTTCTAATCCAGAATAATACCTGAAAAAGGACTATTAAATTAATTTGCTATATGAATTTTACTTTGAAAGATCAGGACGCAACAAGCGCCCGTTTGGTGGTTAGCGTACAGGAAGCTGACTACACAACATTGGTTGAGAAAACACTCAAGAACATCCGTCAGAAAGCCAATATCCCCGGCTTCCGTCCCGGAATGGTGCCCATGGGCTTGATTAAGAAACAGTATGGCACAGCAGTTAAGGCTGAAGAGATTAACAAACTGTTGCAGACAAAAATATTCGAGTACATCAGAGAGAACAACATTGATATATTGGGCGAGCCTCTTCCCGATGAGGAGCAGCAGAGCACACTCGACCTTGTAAACGGCAAGGACTTCGACTTCGAGTTCCGCATTGCGCTTGCACCCAAGTTCGACGCTACACTCACAAAGGCAGACAACATCGTATACTCAAAGATTGAGCCCACCGAAGAGATGATCGACGGACAGGCAAAGGCATACGCTCAGCGTTGCGGCGAGTACAAGCAGATGGAGTCATACGAGAGCGGTGATATGCTCAAGGGCGCACTCGTTGAGAACGTAGAGGGCGGCATCGATGTTAAAGAGGCTGTAATGATGCCCTCATACATGAAGAACGATGAGCAGAAGGCTCTCTTCGAAGGCAAGAAGGTTGGCGATACAATCACATTCAACCCCAACATCGCATTCGACGGTCACGCAGCAGAGCTCGCGTCACTCTTCATGATTGAGAAGGACAAGGCTGCTGAGGTGAAGAGCGACTTCAACTTCACAATCAAGGAGATTACACGTTTCGTTGCAAGCGAAATCAATCAGACTGTCTTCGATGCTGCTTACGGCAAGGATACAGTGAAGAGCGAAGAGGAGTTCCGTGCAAAAATCAAGGAGGAAATTGCATCACGCTTCGCAGTTGAGAGCGACTATAAACTTCTTCTCGATACACGCAGCTATCTTATGAACCGCATCGGCAAGCTCGAATACTCAGAGTCAATTCTCAAGGAACTTATGCTCGCAAACAAAGAGGATAAGGATGCAACAATCGATGATGAGACATTCCAGAAGAGCCTCAATGAACTTACATGGCACCTCATCAAGGAGCAGCTTGTAAAGAACGCAGGTATCAAAATCGAAGAGGCCGACATTCTTGAGGCAGCCAAGGATGCTACACGTGCACAGTTCGCACAGTACGGCATGGGTAATGTACCCGATGAACTCCTTGAGAACTACGCTTTGGAGCTTGTAAAGCAGGGTAAGTCAAAAGAGATGCTTGTCAACAGAGCTATCGATGTGAAGCTTATCGGCGCAATCAAGGAGGCTGCTACATTGAACGAAGAATCAATTTCGGTTGAGGAGTTCAACAAAAAGATAGCAGAAAACGATTAATATAATAAAGAATAATGCAAATAAGGAACTGTTTGTTTTAAGCCGCGCTTAAAGCAAACAGTTCAAGTTATAAACCTGAACAGATAATTTTGAATATGATGAAAGATGACTTTAGGAAATTTGCAATCGGACACCGCGGTATAAACAGTATGGTGTTTGACGATGTGATAAAAGCGCAATCACAGTATCTGAATCCCTACATCCTCGAAGAGAGACAGCTGAATGTAACTCAGATGGATGTGTTCTCGCGTTTGATGATGGATAGAATTATCTTTTTGGGTACACCCATCGACGATTACACAGCCAACACTCTGCAAGCGCAGTTGCTTTATCTTGACTCGGTCGACAGCGGAAAGGATATATCCATTTATATAAATTCTCCCGGTGGTTCAGTAAGCGCAGGACTCGGTATCTATGATACTATGCAGTACATAAACAGCGATGTTGCGACAATATGTACAGGTATGGCAGCAAGTATGGCTGCGGTGCTCCTCGTTGCAGGTGCCGAAGGTAAACGCTCGGCTCTCACCCACAGCCGCGTGATGATACACCAGCCTATGGGCGGAGCGCAAGGACAGGCAAGTGATATAGAGATTACAGCCCGCGAAATCCAGAAGCTGAAGAAACAACTTTATACCATCATTGCCAATCACAGCCATCAGCCTTACGATAAAGTATGGGCTGACAGTGATCGTGACTACTGGATGACTGCAGAAGAGGCACGCGAATACGGAATGATAGACAGAGTGCTTGTACGAAAAAAATAATCTATGGCAGAAAAAACCAAAAGAAGGTGTAGTTTCTGCGGCAGAAGCGAATCGGAAACCGGAGTGCTTATAGGCGGCATCAACGGCTATATATGCTGCAGTTGTGCCGAGCAGGCGCACGGGATTTTCCGCGAAGAGGGATTGGTTGAAAAATCTGACTTCGAACTGAAAGAGCTTCCTAAACCGCAGGAGATAAAAGCCTTCCTCGACAACTACGTGATAGGGCAGGACGAGGCCAAGAAGGTGCTTTCGGTCTCTGTTTACAACCACTACAAGCGCCTTATGCAGGCTGATAGTGGCGACGAGGTGGAGATTGAAAAGAGCAATATAATCATGGTGGGCAGCACCGGTACGGGTAAGACGCTTCTCGCCCGCACCATCGCCCGTTTGCTCAAAGTACCTTTTACCATAGTAGATGCAACTGTGCTGACCGAAGCAGGCTATGTAGGTGAGGATATTGAAAGCCTTCTCACCCGCCTCCTTCAAGTGTGCGACTACAAAGTGGAAGAGGCTGAAAGGGGTATAGTATTCATCGATGAGATTGACAAAATTGCCCGTAAAGGCGACAATCCCTCAATCACCCGCGATGTCAGCGGTGAAGGCGTGCAACAGGGTCTGCTGAAACTGCTCGAAGGCTCAGTAGTTAACGTGCCGCCACAAGGTGGTCGCAAGCATCCCGAACAGAAGATGATACCGGTAAATACCCGTAACATCCTCTTTATTTGCGGCGGCGCATTCGACGGTATTGAACGTAAGATAGCCCAACGTATGAACACTCACGTTGTAGGCTACAATTCGGTACTCAATACACAGGATATAGACAAGGAGAATATAATGAAGTACATTCTTCCGCAGGATCTCCGTTCCTTTGGTCTTATCCCCGAAATTATCGGCCGTCTTCCGGTGCTCACACACCTGAAGCCTCTCGACCGCACAGCGCTCCGCAATATTCTCACCGAGCCCAAGAACTCCATAATAAAGCAATACATGAAACTTATGGAGATGGACGGTGTGAAATTGACATTCGACGATGATGTTCTCGAATATATTGTAGACACAGCTCTCGAATACAAATTGGGTGCGCGCGGACTCAGATCTATCGTAGAGTCAATAATGGTAGATAAAATGTTCGAAATTCCTTCGGATGGTACAACGGAATGCCGCATAACAAAAGAGTATGCCATGCAGCAACTCTCAAAAAATGCACTTACCACCCTTGCATCTGAACAATAAACAAAATCAGCCAAAAGATGCCCTGTCGGTTGCCCGACAGGGCATCTTTGCAAATAATAACACCGCTTTTATGAAAAATAATTAAGTTTTTTATGGGTGTAGGCGAAAATATGTTCGGAAAAATTTGCTCCATTCAATAGTTGTTTTATAACTTTGTTATCCAAATATTGCCATATATAGCGAAATGACAAAAAAGTATAATTTGACAGAAATTCTTAAGAAGAATTTCGGTTTCGACACATTTAAAGGGGATCAGGAAGCCGTAATCAAGAATCTGCTTGACGGTAATGATACTTTTGTGCTTATGCCAACAGGTGGCGGCAAGTCTTTGTGCTACCAGTTGCCGTCATTGATTATGGATGGAACAGCAATAGTAATCTCCCCGCTGATAGCCTTGATGAAAAATCAAGTGGACGCTATAAGGAATCTGAATGAGGTGGACGGAGTAGCCCATTTCCTCAACTCTTCGTTGACTAAGCAGGCGATAGAGGGAGTGAAGGCCGATGTCCTTTCCGGCAAGACCAAACTGCTTTATGTTGCCCCTGAATCCTTGACGAAAGAGGATAATGTGGACTTCTTCAAGTCGATAAAAATATCATTCTATGCGATAGACGAGGCGCATTGTATCTCGGAATGGGGACACGACTTCCGCCCTGAGTACCGTCGCATACGTCCCATAATAAACGAAATAGGCCCGGCGCCTATAATAGCCCTTACGGCAACAGCCACCACAAAGGTGCGCGACGACATAAAGAAGAGCCTCGGCATACAGAAAGCCAAGGACTTCAAATCCTCGTTTAACCGTCCCAACCTCTATTACGAGGTGCGTCCCAAGACAAAGAACATAGACAAGGATATTATAAAGTTCATTAAGAGCAATCCCGGAAAATCGGGTATCATATACTGCCTGAGCCGCAAGAAGGTAGAGGAACTTGCCGAGATTCTTCAGGCAAACGATATAGCGGCAAAACCATATCATGCAGGTATGGACTCTGCCATGAGGTCGCAAACCCAGGACGACTTCATTATGGAGAAGATAGATGTTATTGTAGCCACGATAGCATTCGGAATGGGTATCGACAAGCCTGATGTAAGATATGTGATACACTACGAAATCCCCAAAAGTCTCGAAGGATATTATCAGGAGACAGGCCGTGCCGGCAGAGACGGAGGCGAGGGACAATGTATCGCATTCTACAACAATAAAGACCTTCAGAAACTCGAAAAATTCCTCGAAGGAAAGCCTTTGGCCGAACAGGATATCGGTCGTCAGTTGCTTAAGGAGACAACTGCGTATGCCGAATCGTCAGTATGCCGTCGCAAACTGTTGTTGCACTACTTCGGCGAGACATACGAGGTAGAGAACTGCGGAAACTGCGACAACTGTCTCAATCCCAAAAAGCAGATAGAGGCGCAGGATATGCTGGAATTGCTTCTGGAGGCGATAATAGCTCTTAAAGAGAATTTCAAAGCAGAATATGTGATTGATGTTCTTGTCGGTAAAGAGACGAATGATGTCCTCTCTCATAAGCACGAAGAACTTGAATGTTTCGGCAGTGGTTCGGATGACGAAGTGAAACGTTGGAATGCCGTAATACGCCAGGCTTTGATAGCCGGTTATATAAACAAGGATGTCGAGAACTACGGACTTTTGAAGATAACCGATGCCGGAAAGGCGTTCCTGGATAATCCTGTGTCGTTCAAGATAGTCGAGGATAAGGACTTTGACGAAGAAGAGGTGGTAATGCGCGGCGGAGGTACCTTTGCGGTAGACCCCGAACTCTACGCGATGCTCAAGAACCTGCGCAAGAAGATAGCCAAGCAGTTGGAACTTCCCCCCTATGTGATTTTCCAGGATCCCTCGCTCGAGGCAATGGCAACAACCTATCCTATAAAGATAGAAGAGTTGCAGAATATCACAGGCGTAGGCGCAGGAAAGGCCAAAAGGTATGGCGAAGAGTTCTGTGCCCTCATCAAGCGTCACTGCGAAGAGAACGAAATTGAGCGTCCCGACGATTTTCGTGTACGCACCGTGGTCAACAAGTCCAAGATAAAGGTCAGCATCATACAGGCAATCGACCGTAAAGTGGCACTCGACGACCTTGCAATAAGCAAAGGTGTGGAATTCGAAGAACTGCTCGACGAATTGGAATCAATCGTATATTCAGGCACCAAACTGAACATAGACTACTTCCTCGAAGAGATAATGGACGAAGAGAATGTCGACGAAATATACTCATATTTCAAAAGTTCCGACACCGATAATCTCGACGATGCAATGGATGAGCTTGGTGCAGAATACAGCGAAGAAGAGGTACGCCTCGTACGTGTTAAATTTATATCAGAAATGGCAAACTAAAAATATATCTTATGAATTTTATTACAGACAAAATCGTGATGGACGGTCTCACATTTGACGACCTTTTACTTGTCCCTGCATACTCAGAGGTACTTCCCAAGGATGTAAGCCTGAAAACCAAATTTTCCAAGAACATAACCTTGAATGTCCCCTTTGTTACAGCGGCAATGGATACCGTAACTGAAGCAAAAATGGCGATAGCAATTGCGCGCGAAGGAGGTATCGGAGTTATTCATAAGAATATGTCAATCGAGGAGCAGGCTCATCAGGTAGCAATCGTTAAGCGTGCTGAGAACGGTATGATATATGACCCCGTAACAATCTCGGTAAACGCAGTTGTAAAAGATGCTCTCGACCTTATGGCAGAATACCACATCGGTGGAATTCCCGTAGTCGATGACGACAGAAAACTGGTCGGCATTGTAACTAACCGCGACCTCCGTTTCGAGTCTTGCATGGAGCGTCCCGTCAAGGAGGTTATGACAAGCGAGAATCTTGTCGTAACAACCCAGCAGACCGACATGGAGCTTGCAACAAAGATCCTTCAGGAGAACAAAATCGAAAAACTCCCCGTGGTAGATGCAAACGGCAAACTCGTAGGCCTTATCACTTACAAGGACATAACAAAGGCACAGGATAAACCTATGGCCTGCAAGGATAGCAAAGGCCGTCTGCGCGTAGCTGCAGGTGTAGGTGTAACACAGGATGCCATGAAGCGCATCGCAGCACTCGTTGAGGCAGGCGTCGATGCAATCATCATCGACACAGCGCATGGTCACTCGGCAGGCGTTGTGCAGAAGCTGAAAGAGGCAAAGGCTGCATATCCCAACCTTGATATCGTTGTAGGTAACGTAGCTACAGGCGAAGCGGCAAAGATGCTTGCAGAGGCAGGAGCCGATGCAGTAAAGGTAGGTATCGGTCCGGGTTCTATCTGTACCACACGTGTGGTAGCCGGTGTAGGTGTACCCCAGCTTTCGGCTATCTATGATGTTGCAAAGGCATTGGAAGGCACCGGAGTACCCCTCATCGCCGACGGTGGTCTGCGCTATTCAGGTGATATTGTAAAGGCACTTGCAGCCGGAGGATACTCAGTGATGATAGGTTCGCTTGTGGCAGGAACAGAAGAGTCTCCCGGCGACACAATCATCTTCAACGGACGTAAATTCAAGTCATACCGTGGTATGGGCTCGCTCGAAGCGATGGAGAACGGTTCGAAGGACAGATACTTCCAGGCAGATCAGGCCGACAAGAAAAAACTCGTTCCCGAAGGCATCGCAGCACGCGTACCTTATAAAGGAACATTGTTCGAAGTAATCTATCAGCTTGCCGGAGGCTTGCGCTCAGGAATGGGCTACTGCGGAGCACCCGATATTGAGCGTCTGCACGATGCGAAATTCGTCAGAATCACCAATGCCGGTGTACTCGAAAGCCATCCTCACGATGTGGCAATAACCAGTGAAGCACCCAACTACAGTCGTCCCGAATAATTCGGGACGACTTGTGGAAGGTTCTATCAATTAGTAATTTTAATTTTTGCAGGTGAGTTCTGTTTCGGCAGCTTTGTCAGTTTGACCTAATTTATAGAACCTCCCTTCTAAATATTTTGACAATATGAAAAAACAGACACTCTTTGCTCTTATGCTTCTTGCGGCAAGTACAATGCAGGCCCAAGTAAAAGATCCGATAATAATGAAAGTAGGCGATACAGAAGTGACAAAATCGGAATTCGAGTACGCCCTTAACAAAAACAATGCAGCAACGGGGCGTGATGCAAAAGCAGCCAAAGAGTATCTGCCGATGTATATTGACTTCAAACTGAAAGTAGAAGAGGCAAAGGCACAGCATCTCGACACCCTCTCGTCCTACATCGAAGAGTATCGCGCAGGTAGGGCACGTCAAGCCGAAGACTATCTCATAGACAAGGAGTATCTTGAGCGCGAAGCACATAAACTCTATGCCAAAGATTCTGCGACTGTGGGACGCGACGGTTTCCTGCGTGTGTCGCACATCATGTTCCCCTTGCGTCAGGATGCTACGGCCGAAACTGTTGCACAGACAAAGGCAAAGGCAGATTCTGCCTACCAGATGCTCAATGCAGGCATGGACTACACCGCAGTAGCCAAGCGTTACATGGGCATGGCACCCGACACTTTTGAAATATTGCGCGGACAGGCCTTCAAGGAGTTCGAAGATGCTGCATATAACTTGCGTAACGGCGGATTCACTCCTCCTGTGATGTCCCCCGCAGGACTGCACATAATCAAACGTATCTCGCAACGTCCTTTCGGCACATACAAGGAGTACCGTTCCAACATACTCGCCATCCTCGAAAAACGTAACATAAAGCAGGTGGCACGCTATCGCTTGGGATACCAATTGGCCAAGGATATGGCGCCCGGAACGACACCCGAGGAGGCGCTCGCGCGCGAGGACAGTCTGCTCGATACAAAGTACCCCGAATTCGGCAATCTCATGCGTGAATATCGCGATGGCCTGCTCTTCTTCGAAATAAGCAACCGCGAGGTGTGGCAAAAGGCCGCGGCCGACGAAAAGGGTCTTGAAAAATACTACAAGAAGAACAAGAAAAAATACAAATTCGATGCCCCCCGTTTCCGTGGAGCGGTAATCTATGCCAATAGCGAGGAGGATATGCAATTGGCCAAAAAACTGCTCGAAGATGCTGCTATCGACGAATATAAGAGCATCGTAGAAAAGAATTTTACAAAAGACTCCGTATGCACGATACGCCTCGAAGCCGGTGTCTTCCCCATTGGCGAGAACGGCTGGGTAGACAAAGAGGTCTTCGGTCAAGGCAAAGGCGGCAAACTCAGACGCGGCTACAAGATGGCAGGCACCGTTGGCACCATACTTAAGAAGAAACCCGAAAGTTATAAGGATGTAAAAGGTGCAGTAGTCAGTGACTATCAGCAATACCTCGAAAAAGAGTGGGTAAAGCAATTGCGTGAGAAATACAAGGTTGAAGTATATGAAGATGTTTTAAAAACGGTTAATAAAAAGAGATAATACTTTGCAAACCATTATCTTTGCAGGCATGAAACATCCCCGTACACCATATATGTTGTCAATAATGTTGGCGGTTGTTGCATTTTTAATCTCATGCAGCGACTCGGTTGACCATGGAGGAAAAACACCTCTTGTCTCAGCAGGCGACGAATATCTTTACAAAGAGGATATAGAGCAACTGCTTGCGCTCAACTACACAATAGAGGACAGCGCGGCATTTGTCGACAAGTATATAAAGCAGTGGCTCGAAGATGCCCTTCTCTACGACCGTGCCAAGCGCAACATCTCTTCAAGTAAAGAGATAACACGACTTATAGAAAACTATAAAAAATCACTTCTTCTGAACATATATCAGGAACGTCTCGTCGACCAACAGCTCGATAAGGAAATTACCCCCGAAGAGATAGCTTCATTCTACGATGCCAACAAGACGATGTTCAAAGTTGAAGAACCTATGCTCAAGGGCCTGCTGCTGAAGGTCTCCCAAAAGGCCCCCAAACTCGATGCTGTACGCAAATGGTGCAAGAGTGCCGAACCCGATGAACTTGAAAAGTATACTCTCACCAACGCACAGATATATGAGTACTTCCGTGAAACATGGATGCCCTTGTCGGCATTAGCCTCCAAACTCTCGTTTACCGAGAAAGAACTTAAAGAGAAAATATCTACGCAGGGCATGACAGAGTTTAAGGATACCGCATCGATCTACATAATAAACATAAACGATTATCTGCCCGTAGGCAGTATAAAACCCCTTGACCTTGCCGAGGGAGAAATTAAGGAACTTCTTGTAAACTCCCGAAAGGCAGAATTCCTGCAAAAAACAAAGCAGAATCTTTACAACGAAGCAATACAGAACGGAGATATAAAATTCTGGAGCATGGATGCAGACTCCACTGAAAATAAACAAACGCCACAAAATGAATGTAAATAAAATACTGAGCAAAATATTGCTGCTTACACTTTGCAGTTTCAATATAGCAATCCTTCCCGCGCAGGATAATGTCATCGACCGCGTCGAATGGGTGGTTGGCGACAAGGCCATTCTGCGTTCCGATATTGAGTCGGCAATAGACTTCTGGGTAGAGCAGGATCGCCGCTTCGAAGGCGACCCTTACTGTGTGGTAGGTGAAGACCTTGCAGTGCAGCAACTCTTTATCCACCAGGCAGGCATCGACAGCATAGAGGTAGGAGAGATGGATGTAATGCGTCAAGTAGATGCGCAGATGGAACGTTCGCTTGCAAGAGCCGGTTCGAAAGAGAAACTTGAAGAGTATCTCGAAATGTCCACAACAAGCATCCGCGAAATGTATTACGAATTCTTCAAGAACCGTATGCTCACCGAAAAGGTACGAGGCAAAATTATCGGCAACCAGAATATCTCCCCCGCCCAAGTACGCAAATTCTATAAAAATCTGCCCGAAGACAGCATACCTTATATGCCTATGCAGGTGGAGGTGCAGATAATAACCCAGAAGCCCGAAACGGAAATTGAAGAGATTGAGCGTATAAAAAGCGAGTTGCGTGAATATGCCGAGCGCGTAAACAACGGCGAAGCATCATTCTCAACATTGGCACTTCTCTATTCTGAGGACAAAGGCTCTGCGCGTATGGGCGGTGAACTTAGCTTCCTTGGGCGCGGACAGTTGGCACCCGAATTTGCTGCAGTGGCCTTCAATCTCACCGACCCAAACAAGGTCTCCAAAATAGTTGAGACTGAATTCGGCTACCACATAATACAGCTCATCGAAAAGAGAGGCGACCGTATAAAAGTGCGTCACATTCTGCGCAAGCCCCAAGTGTCCGAAAAAAGCATCACCCGCATGATGGCTCGTCTCGACTCGATAAAAGAAGATATAGACAGTGCACGATTCACATTCGAAGAGGGTGCTGCCGTAATCTCCCATGACAAGGATACGCGCAACAACAACGGAGTGATGTTCTTCAACCGCGAGGAAGACGGAACAACAAGTTCCAAATTCCGTCTGCAAGACCTACCCGTTGAAATTGCTTCCGTGGTAGAAGGTATGAAGGTGGGCGAAGTCTCCAAGCCCTTTGTCATGGAACGCGACAATGGTACCACTGTTTGTGCCATCGTCAAGCTCAAAAGCCGCACCGAGAGCCACAAGGCCAATATGCGCGACGACTACGAATATCTTAAAGAACTCTATGCCGGTAAGATGGGCGAAGAGAAGGTAATGCGCTGGATAAAGGAGAAACAGAAAACCACCTTCGTGCGCATAAACCGTGAGTACCGTAACTCCAAGTTCGTCTACCCCGACTGGAATTTCTATGATGCAGAGTAATAAACTGTAACCCCACACCTGTTGAAAAATATAGTATCCATAATAGCCATACTGCTCGTTGCGTTTGTTGCACAAGCACAAACCGCAAACGATACATTGCCTGCCGCAACGCAATCAACCGATACTGCGGTTGTGAAGAAAAGCTATGTGCATCTGCTGCATGCCGATGTAACCAAGTACGACAAGAAGAACAACCCCGACGCATGGGTGCTTGTAGGCGAAGTGGCCTTCCGTCACGACAGCATGTATATGTACTGCGACAGTGCCTATTTCTACAACCGCAAGAATGCCCTCAAAGCTTTCGGTAATGTCCGTATGGAACAGGGCGACACCCTTTTCCTCTACGGCGACTACCTCGACTACGATGGCGATGCCAATCTTGCCAGAGTGCGTGGCAATGTACGCCTCGAAGACAAAGCCTCAACCCTCGAAACCGATAGTCTCGATTACAACCGCACCCTCAATCTCGGCTACTACTTCGATGGAGGTACGCTTTACGATGAGCAAAGCACCCTCGACTCCAAATGGGGCGAATACAATACCGCTACCAAAGAGGCCATCTTCCGCGACGAGGTCAACCTGATGAACCCTCAGTTCTATATGGACTCCGACACACTGCACTACAATACAGGCACAAGTATCGCCAAGATAGTAGGCCCCACCCGCATACGCAGTGCAGCCAACAGGATATACTCCGAACTCGGATATTATAACACCCGCAACCGTCAGGCAACGCTGCTCAATCGCTCCATCGTCAAGAACGGTCACCGCACAATCACAGCAGATACCCTTTTCAGCGACGAGATAAGCGGCATCAGCAAGGCCCTTGGAAATATATTGCTCACAGACAATGTAAACAAGAATATTCTCAGTGGCGAATACGGCTATTTCGATAACCTCCGCGATTCTCTGTACATAACAGATATGGCACTTGCCATCGACTACTCGCAGGGCGACTCCCTCTATCTGCACGCCGACACAATATGGATGGTAACTCAGAATCCCGACACCGACACCCTTTATCGCCAGATAAGGGCGTATAATAAGGTGCGTGCTTTCCGTAAGGATATACAGGCAGTGTGCGACTCCCTCATATTCGATTCTCGCGACTCCTGCATGACTATGTACAAGGATCCGATACTTTGGAACAACGGTCAGCAACTTGTGGGTGAAGAGATAAAATTGTATATGGACAGCAATTCCATCGATTGGGTGCATGTGATAAACCAGACACTCTATGCCGAAAAGGTTGATTCCACCGAATACAATCAGATAAACGGCAAAGAGATGAAGTTTATCTTCAAGGATAAGAAGTTGCACGAGATGCAGGTGATAGGCAGTGTGCACATAATATACTTCCCGCTTGACGATGACAGCACTATGATAGGCATGAATACTACCATGGCTGGCAAGCTGATAGGAACCATGAAAGATGGCAAAGTACACAAACTTGTCATTCCCACAAAATCAAGCGGCGTACTCTATCCGATGACACAGATACCGCCTAAAGCACGGTACCTCGACAACTTTGTATGGTTCGACTATGTGCGTCCCATCAGTAAGGAAGATGTCTTCTATTGGCGAGGAAAACGCAAAGGCGAAGAGCTTAAGAAGATCAAGCGTGGTTCTGTACCTTTGCCCACTCTCGACCGCTTCAACAAGAAAGAACAGGGCAGGTAATCCGATGCAGAGTAAGTAACAGTAATTTCTAAGGACTACACAAAAACAATAATATATGGGATATTTCAAGATGCCGGACCCCCGCCGATTCAATCATACATATATATATGTGGACGAGCGTAAGGAGAAATTGCAAAAGATAGAGGAGAAAGCCAAGCGCGATTTAGGATTGCTTCCCCCAGAAGAGAGCAGCTACGAAGAGCGTATACGAGGAGCTTTTGCGGACGAAACAACTCACCTCAAACGCCGTAAGGAGAATGGCACCCGCCTTTCAACAAAGGCCATAATCCTGGCACTTGCGGCAGCAATCTTCCTGTTGCATTATCTGCTCACAGGCCAATGGACATTCTGAAAGAATTACTGTCTGGCGATGTTGGAAAATAGCCCTGAAAAGGCTCAATAGAACAGAAAAACTCCCTTAACCAATGAAAGATGTAATATCCTTGCTTCCCGATTCGGTAGCCAATCAAATAGCAGCGGGAGAGGTTGTGCAGCGCCCTGCCTCTGTCGTCAAGGAACTTATGGAGAATGCCATAGATGCAGGCGCTACCAAAGTGAGAGTGCTTGTAGTTGATGGCGGCCGCACTTCTATTCAAGTGATAGACAACGGCATGGGTATGTCCGAAACAGATGCGCGTCTCGCCTTTGAGCGCCATGCAACCTCCAAGATAAAGAAAGCCGAGGATCTCTTTGCGTTGACAACCATGGGTTTCCGCGGCGAAGCGCTTGCCTCAATTTCGGCAGTGGCGCAGGTGGAGCTTGTAACCCGCCGCGCCGATGACGAATTGGGTACGAAAGTGGTTATCTCTGGCTCAAGACTCGAAGAGCAGGAGCCTGTTGCGGCTCCCATAGGCAGCAATTTCAAGATAAAGAATCTCTTCTTCAATATCCCTGCCCGCCGCAAATTCCTCAAAAGCACACAAACGGAACTCAATAATATTGTCACGGAATTCGAGCGCGTGGCACTTGTGAATTGCGGTGTAGAACTTTCGCTCTCTCATAACGATACAGAGATAATAGCCCTCCCCGCATCCACATTCCGCCAGAGAATATGCAACCTCTTCGGCAAAAAGATAAACTCACAGCTGATAGAGGTCTCTGTGAAGAGCACCATGATAAATATATCCGGTTTTGTAGGTACCCCCGAAAGTTCCCGTAAGAAGGGCGCTCTCCAATACTTTTTTGCAAACGGCAGATATATGCGCCACCCTTACTTTGCAAAGGCCATTTCAGAGGCATACGCACAGTTGATACCCGCAGGCGATTCTGTTCCGTTCTTCTTGTGTCTCGATGTGGAGCCCGAAAGGATAGATGTCAACATTCACCCGACAAAGACCGAAATAAAATTCGAGGACGAGCAGAATATCTGGAAGATAATCTCCGCAGCAGTGCGCGAGTCGCTTGGCCGCTTCAACGCCATGCCCGGTCTCGACTTCGAAATGGGCGATCTTCCCGAACTTCCCGAAATCCCCATATATGAAGGAGGCGATGCTGCTATGGTCGAAGCTCCTAAAATATCCTACAACCCCGATTACAATCCCTTCAAAAGCCATACTTCGCAGGAGTATATCCGCCACGAAATGCCGTGGGAGACACTCTACGAAGGGCTGAAGCCTGATGTGCCCTATGAGACCGGCCCTGCCAAGCCTATTGACGAAGAACCTGTCGGGGCTTCAGAATCAGCTACTGCCGTATACGCATCCGAAGTGGGGGATTACCAACCTATCTGTCAATATAAAGGACAATATATTTTGGTGTCCGTACCTTCAGGCTTGATGTGGATACATCAGCGCCGCGCTCACATAAGAGTCTTGTATGATGAATACCGCAAGCAACTTGACGAAAAGAAGGGCTGCACACAACGTGTGCTTTTCCCCGAGCAGATAACCCTCTCGGTAGCAGAAGGCCTGGCATTGGATGGAATAATGGATGAACTTGCATATTTAGGCTTCGAAATATCCTCGCTTGGCGGAGCAAGCTATGCTGTACAGGGAATACCGGCAGGAATAGACGGGCTCAATCCCACTTCGCTGCTCTGCGATATTCTACATTCAGTCATGGAATGCACCTCGGATGTAGGTGAAAAACTGTATGACCGTCTTGCTATTGCTATGGCGCGTCAGGTGGCAATAGTTCCCGGACAGATACTCACCGGAGAAGAGATTCAGGCATTGGTAAGTAACCTCTTCAATTGTAAAATGAATGCGCGCACTCCGGATGGTAAATCCATTATATATGTAGAAACAGATACAGAAATAGCGCGTTTCTTCTTAAAATAGGGGTTAAATAATGTTAACAGCTGTAGTTTTGTGTTTCAAAATCATGTGTTTCTAAATGATTTTTTTGTAAATTTGCACAACTGAAACTGTTTTTTTAGGGAAGTTGGGCGCTGTGCGTTTTCCCTTATGCATTGAAAAACAATTTCAGGCAAGCAGTGTTTATAGTTGCGGAGTATATTCTCTGCAAATGTTTACAAAGAATATTTTAGTGTCTAATTAATACAAACAGTATGAGAAAAATTATGATGGCGCTGGCTTTTGCCGGCATTGCAATGGTCTCTTTTGCACAGGAGACTGTTACCAGCGAGGTTGTAGTTCCTACTCTCAAGAAGAGTGTGATTACAAACAGTTTTTGGAGCAATTGGTTCCTGAGTGTTAACGGCGGTTATCAGTTGTTCAATGGCGTTAAGACCAACGGCGAGAGCATGTTCGATCACGGAACACCCGCAATCTCTGCATACGTTGGTAAGTGGCATACACCCGGCTTCGGTTGGAGAGTAGCTTACAACGGTTTCCAGGTTAAACCCCTTGAGGATGCCGACAAGAGCAGCTTCTACAATGTACACGCTGACGCTATGTTCAACCTCAGCAACCTCTTCTTCGGTTACAACGAGAAGCGCATTTGGAACTTCATTCCTTACATGGGTCTTGGTTACGGCGCAAACTTGGATGTTGACGGTGTAGGTGGCAATGGCAATAAAGGTTCTTTGACAGCAAATGCAGGTATCTTGAACACATTCCGCGTAGCTAAACATTGGGCTATCAACCTCGAGCTCTCTGCAACAGCTGCTTGCAACGGTTTCGGTGGTATCGAGGCTCCCCGCAACGGTTACGATATGATTTTTGCTGCAACAGCCGGTGTTACTTATAAGTTCAACAAGACAGGATGGCAGAATACTCCCGACGTAGACGCAATCACAGCTGCTAATGCTGCTGCTCTTGCTGCTCTCGCTGCACAGTTGCAGGCTAAGGAGTCTGAGAACTCTCAGTTGAAGTCTCAGCTCGCTGCTGCTAAGGCTGCGTTGGCTAAGTGCCAGAACGCTCCCAAGGATGTTGAGATGTTTGATGCTGCTCAGTCAGTATTCTTCTCAATCAACTCTTCTAAGATTGATTCTAAGAAGGAGATTCTCAACCTCAAGGCTTTGGCTGCTGCAGCTAAGGAGACAGGTGTGAAACTCACAGTTACAGGTTACGCTGACAGCGCAACAGGTTCTGCAACATACAACCAGACATTGTCTGAGGCTCGTGCCAAGGCAGTTGCTGCTAAGCTCGTAGAGATGGGTGTTCCCGAAAGCCAGCTTATCGTATCAGGTAAGGGTGGTGTTGATACAGAGAGCCCCATCCAGTTGAACCGTCGCGTAATCATCGCTCCCGCGAAGTAATAGCGAAAATAGTTTGACTATATAAAAATGAGCGCCCCGCAAGAGGCGCTCATTTTTATTGCGTGTATGTGTTGCTTTTTGGTAGGGGCGGTGTCAGTTGCGTATATCTGCTCCCCACATCATCTTGTCGTGGAGGGTCTGGAAGAATGTCTGCCCTTTGATTCTGATAATCTTGATTCTGTAGTCGGCTTTGCCGAGAGTGAGGGTGGTCTCCTCATTGCAGCTTTCGTTGCGGCCGTCGATGGCTACAAGATAGTTGTGGCTGCGGCTGGTAACCTTCAATGTGATGCGTGTGTTGTCGTTTACTACTACAGGGCGGGCGTTCAGGCTGTGCGAAGCAATGGGGGTGAGCACAAATACATTGGCATCAGGGGCGATGATGGGGCCGCCTGCGCTTAGCGAGTATCCGGTGGAGCCTGATGGGGGAGCGATTATAAGACCGTCCGCCTGATATGTAATACAATCTTTTGCGTCGAGAGATACCTCTATGCTTATCATTGATGAATTTTCGTGCTTCATCACAGCAATTTCGTTGAGGGCATAGGGGCTGTCGGCAAGTTCTTTGTCCGAGGCCTCTGCCTTTATTACGCCACGCTCCTCTATGCTGTATTCCCCGCGGTGGAGATATTCGAACAGTTCTGATACCCTGTTTGCCGAATATGACGTAAGGAATCCCAATCGTCCGGCGTTTATACCCAATAGGGGGATGTTTTTTGAGCCTACCCTCTTGGCTGTACGCAGGAATGTTCCGTCTCCGCCGAAACTGATGGCTATGTCCGCGTCGAAGTCATCGCCATCGATTATTCCTTCGGGCTGCATGAAGAGTTTGTCCTCTTCGAGCAGGTATTCGTAGAAGGAACGGTCGATGTAGAAGCTGTCTTTCCATTCGTTGATAGCAGCGAACAGCTTGTCGATGTTTTCCGACTTTTTAGATTGGTGTCGGTTACCGAATATAGCAAATTTCATCTTTTTGTACTTGTGTGGTTCTTGTACTCGGTTTCTGTCTCCTTGTAAACAGAATAAATATTATCTTCCTACTTATTCGTCTGCAAAATTAAGATAAATTATCATCTTAATTTGCATATTTTGTCGTACTTTTGCGTAAAATACGAAATTGGAGATAATTTCGCCGCATTTGGCGGCGTATAGAAAGCATTTTATAAGATGACAAAGTTAAGTGTAAACATAAACAAGGTGGCCACGATAAGAAATGCCCGTGGCGGTAACACCCCCAACCTTTTGCAAGTGGCACAAGATTGTGAACTTTTCGGAGCCGATGGAATAACCATACATCCCCGCCCCGATGAAAGACACATCCGTCGTGCCGATGTCCCTGCTTTGCGTGCCGTTGTGCGTACCGAATTCAACATAGAGGGCTATCCCTCAAAGGAATTTATGGATCTTGTGCTCAAGGCCAAGCCCGATCAGGTAACCCTTGTCCCCGACAAACCCGACCAGCTTACTTCCAATCACGGATGGGATACGGTTGCCGAGCAGGAATTTCTCAGAGAGATACTCGACGATCTTCGTGCCGCAGGTATCAGAAGTTCCATTTTTATTGATGCTGACAGCCGTATGGCAGAATACGCGGCTAAGGCCGGAACCGATAGGGTAGAGCTTTACACCGGCCCCTATGCCGAGGCATACTCCCGCAACCGCGAACAGGCCATAGAGCCTTTTGTGGAGACTGCCCGCCGTGTACGCCAGCTGGGATTGGGGCTTAACGCAGGCCACGACCTCAGTCTTGAGAATCTCACCTATTTTACCGACATGATTCCCTGGGTGGACGAGGTGTCGATAGGTCATGCCCTTGTGTGCGACGCACTCTACCTGGGCTTCGAAAAGACAATTGCGGAATACAAAAAATGTTTGATAAAGAAATAATAAACAGAAAGCTATGGTTTTAATGACAATTCTTGCACAAGCTGCAACAGTAGCACAGGATTCGATTATGGCGCTTACCGAGGTAACAGCCGAAGAGGGAATGAACGTATTTGAACTTGCCGTAAAGGGCGGTTGGATAATGATAGTATTGGCATTGCTGTCAATAGTAGGAATCTATATATTCTTCGAGCGTTTATCTACACTTCGCAAGGCGATGAAACGCAATCCCCTTTTCATGGATCGCATCCACGACAACATCAAAGACGACGATATGAAGTCTGCAGCCAACTATTGCCGCAGCGAGAATACCCCTCTTTCGCGCATAATAGAAAAGGGTGTGAAGAGCTTCGGCTTCTCTGCATCCTCCATCCGTGAGAGTGTAGACAACAGCGCCAATCTCGAAATTGCCAACCTCGAAAAGGGTCTTCCCATCCTTTCCACCATCGCAGCCGTAGCCCCCATGATAGGTTTCTTGGGAACAGTAACAGGTATGGTACGCGCATTCTGGGAAATGGCAAACGCAGGAAACAATATTGATGTATCACTCCTTTCAGGCGGTATCTACGAGGCGATGATTACCACCGTAGGCGGTCTTATCGTCGGCATTATCGCCATCTTTGCATACAACTACCTTGTAGCGCTTGTCGACAAGGTGCAGAATGACCTTGAAGCCGAGATTATCTCTTTCATGGAGATTGTACGCGAAAAGAAAGAGCTTTAAAACCGTAAGCCATGCTGAAGAGAAAGACAAAGACAATAGAGACCTTCTCGATGTCCTCAATGACAGATATTATCTTTCTGTTGTTGATATTCTTCATGATAACATCGACGATGGTAACCCCGAATGCCATAAAAGTGCTTTTGCCACAGGGCAGCAAGCAGACATCGGCAAAGCCGTTGGCACGAATAATCATCGACAAACAGTTGAACTACTATTCTGCATTCGGCAACGAGGATGAAATGCCCATCGAAGTAGAGGAGATAACAGCCTTTCTGCAAGGTTGTGCCGAAAAGGAGCCCGAAATGTATGTGGCACTCTATGCCGATGAAAGCGTACCCTACAGAGAAATAGTGAATGTGCTTAACATAGCCAACGAAAATAACTTCAAAATGGTGCTTGCCACACGCCGCCCCGACAAGAAGAGACGATGAAACAGCTCACAAAAGAACAGATACATGGAATAGTTGGTACGATTATAGCGCACCTTCTGTTACTGTTGATACTCCTCTTTGTGGTGATAGAAAAACCACTGCAGCAAGAGGAGGAGGGAGTCCCCGTAGTTCTTGGCAATGTGGAGCGTGCCAAAGGCGATGCATACAACTACACAGAGGTGAAAGTGGCACCTCAGCCCGCCCCCAAGCCCACAGTTGTCAAGCCGGTGAAAAGCCCTGCCGACCCGCTGATTACGCAGACAGAGGAAAAGACTGTTGATCTTAACAGCGCCGAGGAGAAGAAAAAGGATGCACCCAAACAGCCCGAAAAGACAGCCGAACAGATAGAGGCCGAGCGCAAGGCTCAGGAAGCCGAGCGCAAACGTCAGGAGGCCGAAAGGATAGCCCGCGAAGCAAATGCCAAGATATCAAGTGCCTTCGGCAAGGGAGCAACCATGAAGGACAGCGGTTCAGCCACAGAGGGCACCGGAAACGAAGGTTCCACAAGCGGCAACGAATCGAGCGGAGTAACAAAAGGACTCGGCGGCTATGGAACATTCGACCTTGCAGGCCGTAACCTTGTAGGCTCATTGCCGGTTCCGCAGTACAACACTCAGGAGGAGGGACGCGTTATAGTAACGATAACCGTAGCCCCCAACGGTCGGGTTATAAATGCCGAAATTAACCGCCGCACAGTAACATCGAGCACTGCGCTCCGTCAGGCAGCCCTTAAGGCCGCCCGCCAGGCAGTCTTCAATAATGTATCCTCGGTAAACAACCAGTCGGGTACAATAACATACTATTTTAAACTGAAATAATACCTAAAAAGCTATGAGCAAAGTATATATGTTCCTCGCCGACGGCTTTGAGACAGTCGAAGCCCTTGCCCCCGCCGACGTAATGCGTCGCGCAGGCATAAATGTAGTAACAGTCTCCATCATGGGACGCAAGACAGTATCCTCGGCTCATGGCATAAACGTAGAGGCCGACACGCTTTTCGGCGATTCGGACTACTCGGATGCCGATGCGCTTGTGCTTCCCGGTGGTTCTCAAGGCACAGAGAATCTCTCAGCCTTTGAGCCCCTGCGCACACTGCTTGCACAAACCTGCGAAGCCGGACGCATAATTGCTGCCATCTGCGCAGCACCTATGGTCTTCGGCCGCATCGGTCTTCTTGCAGGCCGTCGTGCCACCTGCTATCCCGGTTGCGAAGGCGACCTTGCAGGCGCTAAATATACCGCATCCGCAGTTGAGCAGGACGACAATATAATAACAGCCTGCGGTCCCGCCGCATCATTCGAATTCGGCTTCGCAATAGTAGAAAATCTCTGCGGTGCCGATGCTGTGGCCCTCATACGTGAACAAATGCGCTTCAACGACCTATGAAAAGATATATAATAATAGTAGCCGGCGGCAAAGGTCTCCGCATGGGAAGCAACGTGCCCAAACAATTTATGTTGCTCAACGGCAAGCCGTTGGTGATGACAACAATAGAGAACCTCTGCGCAATGGATGTAACCCTGCGCATAATATTGGTGCTCCCGAAAGAGCAGTTGCAGTTGTGGGACGAACTCTGCGCCGAATACTCATTCACAATACCCGTGAAGGTGGTTACAGGCGGCACCACACGCTTCCACTCGGTGCAGAACGGTCTTGCTGCAATAGAGGAACCCGAAGAGGCACTTGTGGGAGTGCACGACGGTGTGCGCCCCTTCCTCGCAATGAAGGTCTATGACGAACTCTTCCGCGAAGCTGCCATCAACGGTGCAGTAATTCCCGTGGTGGCCGTACACGACAGTATGCGCCGCTTCATAGGCGGTCAGGGTGCTACAGAGTCTGTACCCCGCGACAGATACCGTTTGGTGCAGACGCCGCAGGTGTTCAAACTCTCCATCCTGCGCAAAGCATACGAGCAGCGCTACCTTGAGCAGTTTACCGACGATGCTTCGGTGGTAGAGGCAATGGGTGAATTTGTGCACATTGTGGAAGGTAACCGCGAAAATATTAAAATAACAACACCGTTTGATTTTGTACTCGCAAAGGCAATCGTCGAATGCTTGACGCAACAACCAGAGACATAAAATATCTTCCCGGAGTAGGCGAACAGCGTGCATCGCTCCTCAACAGAGAATTGAAAATATATTCCCTGTACGACCTCTTGTACTATTTCCCATATAAATATGTCGATCGCAGCCGTCTCTTCAAAGTAAGCGAAATAGACGGCAGGCAGCCCCATATTCAGCTCTGCGGCGAGATACGCAGCTTCGAAGAGATGGGCGAGGGAGCTTCGCGCAGGCTTGTGGCTCACTTCACCGACGGTACAGGTTTTGTCGACCTTGTATGGTTCAAGGGGATAAAATTCGTAAAGTCCAAATACAAACTCGGAAAGAGATATGTAATCTTCGGCAAACCCACCATTTTCAACAGTCGCGCAAACATTGCACACCCCGACATCGACGACGCAGAGACCATGCAACTCTCTTCGATGGGGTTGCAGCCATTCTATAACACCACAGAGCGCATGAAGCGCAGCGGGCTCAACTCGCAGGCAATGGCGAAACTCACCTCTAATCTCTTCTCCTTGATAAAGGGAGAGATGGAGGAGACCCTCAGCCCCTACATTCTTCAGAAATACAAGTTGATGCCTCTTCACGAAGCTCTCCGCGTGATACACTTTCCCAAAAATACAGACGAACTGCGCCGTGCCGAGTACCGACTTAAATTCGAGGAACTTTTCTACATACAGCTTGGAATACTCCACTATTCAAAGGAGCGTCGCCACAAATACGCAGGCTACAGCTTTACAAAGGTAGGGGATATGTTCAACCGCTTCTACAGCGAGAATCTCCCGTTTGAACTTACAGGGGCGCAGAAGCGTGTCGTACGCGAAATAAGACGCGATGTAAACCGCAACATACAGATGAACCGTCTCGTTCAGGGCGACGTAGGAAGCGGAAAGACACTCGTGGCGCTGCTTGCCATGCTTTTGGCAAAAGACAACGGCTACCAGGCTTGTATGATGGCTCCGACGGAAATTCTTGCCGAACAGCACTGTTCCACACTCAAACGTATGCTTGCAGGACTTCCGGTCCGCGTGGAACTGCTCACCGGCAGCACAAAGCAGAAGGAGCGCGAGCCGCTATTCGCATCCCTTCTTTCGGGTGAGATAGACATTCTCGTAAGCACCCATGCCGTGCTTGAGGATAATGTCAATTTCGCTCGTCTCGGTCTTGTGGTAATCGACGAACAGCACCGTTTCGGAGTGGTGCAACGTGCAAAAATGTGGACAAAGAGCCGCATTCCGCCGCATGTGCTTGTAATGACGGCAACCCCCATTCCCCGCACCCTCGCAATGACACTCTATGGCGACCTCGAAGTCTCGGTGATAGACGAACTTCCTCCCGGTCGCAAACCAATTGCCACCCGACACATATTCCGCAACCGCATCACAGAGGTCTATTCGTTCATCGAAAAACAACTGCAAGCCGGACGCCAGGCATATATAGTCTACCCGTTGATCACAGAGAGCGAAAAGATAGACCTCAAAAATCTTGAGGAGGGCTATCTGCAACTATGCAACCGTTTCTGCGACTACAAGATAGGTAAACTGCACGGCAAAATGAAACCCAAAGAGAAGGATGCGGAGATGCAGCGCTTCTCATCGGGCGAAACACGTCTCCTGGTCTCAACGACAGTGATAGAGGTGGGAGTGGATGTCCCCAATTCAACCATAATGGTGATAGAGAATGCCGAGCGTTTCGGCCTCTCGCAGCTTCACCAGCTGCGCGGCAGGGTAGGGCGCGGCGGCGAACAATCCTACTGCTTCCTTGTAACCGGCGAAAAACTCTCCGATGATACCCGCAAACGCATGGAGATAATGACAGGCAGCAACGACGGCTTCGAAATTGCCGAAGCCGACCTCAAATTGCGCGGCCCCGGCGACATTGAGGGTACACAGCAGAGCGGCATTGCCTTCGACCTGAAGATTGCCAGCCTCTCGCGCGACGAACAGCTGTTGCAGTATGTGCGCGACATTGCCCGTGCCATTGTCGACGACGACCCCGACTGCGACAAAGAGCATAACCGTGTGCTGTGGCGCCGCCTTGCCGAAATCAAAAAGCGCAACAATCGTCACTGGGGAGCTATTTCGTAAATAATCACAAAATGTTTTAAAATATTGTGGCATTGTTTAAAAAACGAAAAACAACAGCAGAAAAAAGTACGAAAATAGCTATCTTCGCACCTTAAAACTACACGAAAAAATACAAAATGCAATACCTGTTCATAGCATTGTTGGCATTCCTTGTTCCCGACGAAAGTATATACAATGACAGCATCACCCTGCAAGGCATAGACATAGTATCTTCGCTAAAGGAAAGCACAGCCGACAAAGAAAAGCCATACTCATCGACCATCATAAGCCGAAAGCAGATAGAGGAACGGCACATAACCTCGCTGAAAGAGCTCTCCTCCATCGCCCCAAACTTCTATCAGCCCGACTACGGTTCGCGCATGACCTCGTCAATCTACGTGCGAGGATTCGGTTCGCGCATCGACAATCCGGTCATTGGCATGAACATAGACGAGGCACCGGTGATGAACAAGAACAACTACGACTTTGAACTGTTCGACATTTCCGACATAGAGATAATACGCGGAGCGCAAAGCACCCTCTACGGCCGCAACACCGCCGCAGGTACCATAAACATAAGAACCCTCTCACCCCTCAATTTCCAGGGAAAAAGATTCACGCTCGAATATGGCACCGCAAACACCATAAGGGTAAAAGCGTCGCACTATGCAGCCCCCACCGACAAGTTCGGCTGGTCGGCAAGCATACACTACAACCACTCGGACGGATTCTTCACCAACAGTTACAACGGCCGCAAATGCGATGGCGGCGACAACTTCGCCACACGCCTGCGCACGCAATACCTGTGGGGCGACGGGTGGAGCATGGATAACAGTTTCAGCATAGGATACACCGACGAAGGAGGATACGCCTACCGCTTCTACGACAAGGCGACCGGACGGCTGATGCCCGTCAACTACAACGACGATTGCAGCTACCGCCGTCTCGGCATCAGCGACGGATTTACCATAAAATACAACCTCCCCCGCCTGACACTCTCCTCCACCACCGGATACAGCTACACGGACGACCGTATGCGCATCGACAATGATTTTCTGCCACAATCCTACTTTACACTCGGACAATACCAGCGCGAGCACTCACTGACACAGGAATTTATGGCAAAGTCGAAGAACAGCGGCAAGATAAACTGGCTCGCAGGTCTCTTTGCATTCTACAAGCACCAGAATCTCAGCGCCCCTGTACTCTTCAAGGAAGAGGGAATAAAGAGCCTGATACTCGACAATGCCAACAAAGGGTTACAAACAGCCTTTCCCGGTAACGAACTGCAATTTGACAGCGACCGATTCCTTATCAACGACAAATTCAAGACACCCACATACGGAGCATCACTCTACGGACAGGCAAGCTACGACTCAGACCATTGGAACGTAACCGCCGGAGTGAGAATAGACCACGAGAAATCGACAATGGACTACAACAGCTATTCGATGATAAACTTCAGAGTCTACCCGATGATGGAGGGTTATCTGCCGCTGAACACTGTATTCAAGGGCGACAACTCGATAGATGCAACCGAAATAATGCCTAAGGTATCACTTACTTACAAACACAGCAAAGGTAGCATATACACATCAGTAGCCAAAGGCTACAAGGCGGGAGGCTTCAACACCCAACTATTTTCTGATATATTGCAAAGCCGCATGAGAAGCGACCTTATGGGCAAATTCGGCGTACACCTCGACGATGCACCTGTCTACGACGATGCATCGGCAACCACCTATCGCCCCGAGGAGAGCTGGAACTACGAAGCGGGCACACATCTCAGTCCCCTGAACGATGGTTCGCTGAATATATCGGCAACACTTTTCCTTATCGACTGCAAGAACCAGCAACTGACCGTCTTCCCCGAAGGCATGACCACAGGGCGCATGATGTCCAATGCCGGAGAATCGCGCAGCTATGGTGCAGAAATAAGCATGGACTACACTTACGGACGCTTGCGCATCGACGGCAGTTACGGATACACCCACGCCGAATTCCGCACCTACCGCAGTGGTCTCAACGACTATTCGGGAAAATATCTGCCCCTTGCACCACGCGAAACAGCATCGGCAAACATCAGCTACCGCCTGCCTGTCAACGAACAGTTTGCCAAGCACCTTATGCTCAATATAGGCTGGAGCGGCACCGGACGCATCTATTGGGACGAAGGAAACACCCTTTCGCAACCCTTCTACAGTCTGTTATCGGCATCAATAAGTTGGGAAAAGGGGCACTGCGGCGCATCACTGTGGGGAAAGAATATACTCGACGAGGAATATAAAGCATTCTACTTCGTATCAATGCAACATCCTTTCTTTTCTCTTGGAAAGTCAAGACAAATAGGCGTATCTTTGCACTACAATCTATAATCAAACAATAAAAATCACACACACAATGAAAAAACTTCTGTTTTTACCCCTTTTCGCCCTTATGGCGTTAATCCTCCCCTCATGCTCGGACGATGACAACAACCCCGGTGGTGGCGGCGAAACAATCGAAACAACCACTACATACAATGGAAAACTTATCGTAAACGGCTCATACGCTAAAGACAGCGTAGATTGCAAAGTGGAGTTTGCCGAGGACAAACAGTCCTTCACACTCGATATATACAAAGTGAAATTTGCAGAGGCTATGCCTGTCAGCATAGATATTGCAATTCCCGGAATCCCCGCAACTGCAAATGGCAACGATATTACATTTTCGGGCGACACAATCATTCCTCTTGTAGGCGTAGTACCCTCGCCTGCATTCACATTCTACAACATCGACGGAGAAATCAAAGACGGCGAACTGAAATTCTCGGCTGTCTGCACAAGAGGTCTCTTTACATTCAGCGGAAAAGAGGTTATTGAATAGCATTTAAGAAGCTGCTTAAATTTTATTAGAAAATATTTCTATATTTGCGCGTCTCTTTCGGTTTCTTTAACGGAGTTTATCTCCTTCGCACCTCGGCTATTTTCAAGCGAGCTTGAATAGCGCTCGGTTTGTCGTCGATTGAGTCTGTTTTTGGCATCTTTTCTTTGTTGTCTTTTGGAAATAGCCCGCTATTCCCTGCAAAACAACAAAGAAAATCTACTCAAAAACAGTTCTCAAATAATTCCGAAAGATGGTGCAAACGAGCGCAATGTAAGCATGCTTACAATTGCAATGCGAGTGCAGCCTATCTTATGAAAATAAAATCTAAGCAGCTTCTAAAAGAGATATAAAATCCGCTCGGCAGGAACAAAAAGCAATAAATGCTTTGTTCGTCCGAGCGGATTTTATATCTTTGCTTTTTTGGAAATCATACTCACAATTATAGGGTGGTTCTTTAAATTAGTTCGAGACGATTTTTGAGTTTATTTCGAGTATATTGTTTATTTTTACGAGGGCGCAACCTTTGTGTTGCAACTGAATAAAAATGAAGAAGATGCCGAAATAAAACAAAAAGCGACCGAAATAGAATGCACCCGGAAAAGAAATATAGATTAGTAATTTATAGAACTACCCTATACTTAGAAATCATACTCATAAATGATACTCACAATTTTACTTTTCGTTGCAGGGCTGGCCATCATACTTTATGGCGCCAATCTGCTGACCGACGGAGCTTCGGCACTCGCACGCCGCTTCAACATAAGTGAACTTGTCATAGGACTGACAATAGTAGCACTCGGAACATCGCTTCCCGAATTTGTGATAAGCCTCGGTGCCGCACTTCAGGGAAGTTCCGGAATCTCACTCGGCAATGTTGTCGGCAGCAACATATTCAACGGATTGCTTATTCTTGGAGTAACAGCACTCATTTTCCCCGTAAAATTCAGCGAGAAGATGCTCTCGCGCGAAATACCGTTTAATCTGCTGGCGGCGATAGTGCTCACTCTGCTTGCCGGAAGCATGATATACGCCGGCAGTGGCGAAGGAGAATATATCACCCGCAACGGCGGCATGATACTGCTCTGCTTCCTCGCCATATTCATACGCTACACATTCTCCATTGCCAAAGGCGACAGCACCGACGAAGAGAGCGGCCCGCAAATGAGTACATTGAAAATAACACTCAGCATAATAGGAGGACTCGCAGGACTAATCCTCGGCGGAAAACTCTTTGTAAACTCCGCCACAGAGATTGCAACCGCCGCAGGCCTCTCCGAAGCAATCATTGGCATCACCATAGTGTCGGCGGGAAGCTCACTGCCCGAACTTGCAGTGTCGGTGAATGCCGCACGCAAGAAGAATGTAGGCATAGCCCTCGGCAACGTACTCGGCAGCAACATTCTCAACATATTCCTTATCCTCGGATGCACCGCTACTATATGCCCGATAGAGCTGTCTCAGTTCAACTATGTGGACTTCTACACCCTTATAGGCTCTGCGATACTGATATACATAGTAGGTAAATTCGGCGGCAAGGCCACCATCACCCGCGCCGAAGGAGCACTGCTCGTATGCTGCTATATTGCATACACCATATACCTGATAATGAACCAATAATCCAATACCGACAATGGCAATAACCATCGTTCCCGTAACCACCCGCAAACAGTTGAAGAGCTTCATACGCTTCAACTACGAACTATACAAAGGCAACCACTATGCCGTACCCGACCTCTATGAAGATATGCTCGGCACACTCGACAAGGAGCGCAACGCGGCATTCGACTTCTGTGAGGCTGAGTATTTCCTCGCCATGCGCGACGGGGAGATTGTCGGTCGCGTGGCGGCCATCATCAACAGACGCGCCAACGAAAAGTGGGGCATAAAGGCAGTACGCTTCGGATGGATAGACTTTGTAGATGATGTGGAAGTCTCAAAGGCACTGCTCGAAAAAGTGGAGCAGTGGGGACGCGAAAGAGGGATGACAGAGATACAAGGCCCGTTGGGATTCACCGACCTCGATGCCGAAGGAATGCTCATCGAAGGCTTCGACCGTCTGAGTACGATGGCTACAATATACAACTACCCCTATTATCCCCGTCACATGGAGCAGTTGGGCTACACTAAAGACACCGACTGGATAGAATTGCTGATAAAGGTGCCCGAAAAGACACCCGAAAAGATAGAGCGCATCGCCACGATGGTTGCCAAGAGATTCGAACTCAAACATATGAGATTCAAGTCGAACCGCGAGCTTGAGCGTCGCTACGGCAGAGAGATATTCGACCTGATAAACCGCAGCTACGCGCCACTTTACGGATTTTCGGCACTGAGCGACCGCCAGATAGAGCAATACATAAAAATGTATCTGCCGCTTGTGGACAGACGCATGATAACCCTCATAACCAACAAGGAAGACAAGCTTGTAGGAGTGGGAATAACAATAACCTCACTCGCCGAAGCGCTGCAAAAAGCAAAAGGCAAACTGTTCCCCTTCGGTTGGTTCCACATACTTAAGGCTCTCTTCTTCAAACGCCCCACACGTCTCGACTTTCTTATCGTAGCAATAGACCCCGAGTATCAAGGCAAAGGCATCAATGCCATGATTATAAGCGACATACTGCCCAACTATGTGAAGATGGGCTTCAAGGATGTAGAGACCAATCCCGAACTCGAAAGCAACAACAAAGTGCAATCGCAGTGGGAACTGTTCGACAAGGAGCAGCACAAACGCCGTCGCGCATATAAAAAAGAATTATAGTTTACAGAAACATCATACAACCTACCTCATGGACGAAAATATCTTTCTCGACACCCCGCAACAAGAGCCGGTAGAGTACAACGAAGACAACATACGCCACCTTAGCGACATGGAGCATATACGCACCCGACCGGGTATGTATATAGGCAAGTTAGGCGACGGTTCGCAGAGCGAAGACGGTATCTACGTGCTGCTCAAGGAGGTACTCGACAACAGTATCGACGAATTCAAGATGAATGCCGGCAAGCGCATTGAGATAGACATTGTCGACAACAAGAGTGTAACCGTGCGCGACTACGGCCGCGGCATCCCGCAGGGCAAGCTCATCGAAGCAGTGAGCATGCTCAACACCGGAGGAAAGTACGACAGCAAGGCATTCAAGAAGTCGGTAGGTCTTAACGGTGTCGGCCTTAAAGCCGTAAACGCTACCAGCAGCAGCTTCGAAGCACGCAGCTACCGCGAAGGTACAGTGCGCATAGCCACATTCGAGAAGGGCATCCTCGTCGACGACCGCACCGAAAAGACAAACGACGAGAATGGAACCTACATCTCCTTCACCCCCGACGAAGCACTCTTCTCGGGCTACGAATTCCGCGACGCCATCATAGAGACTATGCTCCGCAACTACACCTACCTGAACACAGGTCTCACAATACTGCACAACGGCAAACGCATTCTCTCGCGCAACGGTCTTGCCGACCTTCTCACCGACAACATGACCAGCGACGGACTCTATCCCATCATCCACCTGAAGGGAGAGGATATTGAGATTGCAATCACACATGCCGAGCAGTATGGCGAAGAGTACTACTCGTTCGTCAACGGACAGCACACCACACAGGGCGGTACCCACCAGAGTGCCTTCAAGGAACTTGTAGCATCCACCATTCACGACTTCTTCACAGCCAAGAACTTCGAATACAGCGACATACGAAACGGAATGGTAGCAGCCATCGCCGTCAATGTGGAAGAGCCCATGTTCGAGAGCCAGACAAAAATCAAGCTCGGCTCGCTATATATGTCTCCCGGAGGTGTCAGCGTAAAGAAGTTCATCGGCGACTTTATAAAAGTCGAACTCGACAACTTCCTGCACAGAAACCCCGATATCAGCGAAGAGATGCTGCGCAAGATAACAGCATCCGAAAAGGAGCGCAAAGAGCTGTCAGGACTCGCAAAGCAAGCCAAGCAGAAGGCCAAGAAGGTAAACCTGCACAACCGCAAACTGCGCGACTGCCGCATACACCTCAACGACCCCAAAGGCGACCGTCAGGAGGAGAGTTGTATCTTCATCACCGAGGGCGACTCTGCAAGCGGATCAATCACCAAGAGCCGCGACACAAACACACAGGCAGTCTTCAGCCTGCGCGGAAAGCCGCTCAATACCTACGGTAAGAGCCGTGCCGTCGTCTATCAGAATGAAGAGTTCAACCTGTTGCAGGCAGCCCTCAACATAGAGGAAGGACTCGAAGGCTTGCGCTACAACAAGGTAATCGTAGCAACCGATGCCGATGTCGACGGAATGCACATACGCCTGCTGTTGATAACCTTCTTCCTGCAATTCTTCCCGGAGCTTATAAAGAAAGGACACGTCTACATATTGCAGACACCTCTCTTCCGCGTAAGGAACAAGCGCAAGGCACAGCGCGGCAAGAAGAACGACGGCGGAGAAAAACAGAAAGGCGAATTCGAGACCATATACTGTTACAGCGAGGAGGAGCGCATAAGAGCAATCGAAAAACTCGCCCCCAACCCCGAAATTACGCGATTCAAAGGTCTCGGAGAAATCTCGCCCGATGAATTCCGCCGCTTCATAGGTCCCGAGATACGTCTTGAACAGGTAACAATGCACAAGGACGACAAAGTGGACGAACTTCTCCGTTACTACATGGACAAGAACACCATAGAACGACAGAACTTCATCATCGACAATCTTGTTGTCGAAGAAGACACGGCAAACGAAGAGTAACCCGAAAATCAGCAAAAGAATGAAAAAGACAACACTCTTTGCCGGAACATTCGACCCCTACACACTCGGTCACCACTCGATAACCGAGCGTGCCCTCAAACTGTTCGACAAGGTGATAATAGCCATCGGGCACAACTCCGGCAAGAAGACAATGTCCACCGTCGAAGAGCGCATGGCAACCATCAAGGAACTCTACCGAGACGAACCACGCATAGAGGTAACCGCATACGAAGGACTCACCGTAGACCACGCAAAGGCCTGCGGTGCACAGAGCCTGCTGCGCGGCATACGCAGCGTAAAGGACTTTGAATATGAGCGCGACCTTGCCGACCTCAACCGCGAAATAAGCGGCCTCGAAACAGTCCTGCTCATAAGCGAACCGCAATACTCGGCCATAAGCAGCAGTGCAGTGCGCGAACTTATCGGCTACGGAAAAGATGTAAGCAAATTTTTACCAAAAAACAAACTATGAAAAAGACGATATTCACAATCCTTATGATACTTGCACCGTTCATACTCACGGCGCAAGAGAGCAAGAAACGCAGTTCGCTGCTCCCCGAACAGCTCAACAAACTGTTGCTCACCGAGAGCATGATTACCCGCTTCTATGTAGACAGTGTCAACGAAGTGAAGATGGTGGAGGAGGGCATAAAGGCCATGCTCAAACAGCTCGATCCCCACTCAACCTACTCCGAACCTAAAGAGGTAAAAAGCCTCATGGAGTCCATGCGCGGCAACTTCGACGGAATAGGCGTGCAGTTCAACATGGTAGAGGATACGCTTGTGGTGATACAGCCAACCACCAACGGTCCCTCGGAAAAGGCGGGCATACTCGCCGGCGATCGCATCATCACAGTCAACGACACAACCATTGCCGGAGTGAAGATGGATCGCTACAACATCATGCGCCGTCTGCGTGGCAGGAAGGGCACAAAGGTACACCTCGAAATTATGCGTCGAGGCATCAACAGGCTCATTCCTTTTGACATTGTGCGCGACAAAATATCCACAACCACTATTGATGCCGCATACATGCTCGACAAGAAGACCGGCTACATACGCATATCCAGTTTCGGGCAGAAGACACACGAAGAGTTCCTCGCAAAACTCGACTCGTTGCAGAAGCAAGGCATGAAAGACATGATACTCGACCTGCAGAGCAACGGCGGAGGATTGTTGCAAGCCTCGGTGGACATAGCCAACGAATTTCTCAATCAGAGTGAACTTATTGTCTACACACAAGGCCGCGTATTCCCCAGATACGACTATCTTGCAAAGGGTGGCGGCCGCTTCAATAAAGGCCGTGTGGCAGTGCTCATCGACCAAAATACAGCATCGGCAGCAGAGATTCTCTCAGGCGCCATACAGGATTGGGACAGAGGTGTGATTGTAGGCCGCCGCAGCTTCGGAAAAGGCCTTGTGCAACGCCCCATCGACCTACCCGACGGCTCAATGATACGACTCACCGTAGCGCGCTACTACACCCCTTCGGGCCGCAACATACAGAAGCCCTACGGCGACTCGATACGATACAGGGACGACATCATGCAGCGCTACAATCGCGGTGAACTCACAAGTGCCGACAGCACACACTTCCCCGACTCGCTCAAGGTGTTCACCAAGCGTCTCGAACGCCCCGTTTACGGTGGCGGAGGCATAATGCCCGACTACTTCGTTTCGCTCGACACCACAAAATTTACAAAATATCATCGCGACCTTGTGCGCAAGGGCACCATCATACAGACAACCCTGCGTTACCTTGACGACAAGCGCGAGGAGATGAAAAAGAAGTACCCCACATTCGAGGAGTACAACAAGAAGTTCAAGGTCGACGACGAACTGCTTGCACGCTTGCACCAATATGCCGAGCGCGACAGTGTAAAGCCCAAAGACAAGGAGGAGTTTGAAAAATCACTCCCACAGATAAGCCTGCAAATGAAGGCGCTGCTCGCACGCGACCTATGGGATATGAACGAATATTTCCAGATAATCAACCAGGATGACGAAATAGTCAAGAAGGCGATGGAACTGCTGAAAGAGCGCAACATCGATGCCCTGCTGACAAAGAAAAAGAGATAAAACAGTGTAAATGCTGTGCCCGCGGGCACAGCATTTACGCACCTCAAAAAAGAAAAGAGAAAAATGATTATCAAATATATTACCTAAAATGCAACGTTGCATTGCAATGTCGGTGGAAATAAGTAACTTGAAAAGTTGTCCCACTTTAAGCTAATCTTGGACACACATTTCAGTTTTTATATTTTGCTAATCTCTTTAATATAAGAAACTTAAAAAAGCTGTCCCTCTTGAAGGGGGACGAGAACTTTTTTCCGAGATGTCTATTCCTAAAATAGGTTTACAAAAAAGTAAATAAAATGTACC
>JAFYLO010000183.1 GCA_017557045.1 Bacteroidaceae bacterium
CGTTTGGATGCCGATTTCTTCTGCTTGCAGGAAACCAAGATGCAGGCAGGTCAGTTGGATCTACAGTTTGAAGGTTATCAATCGTTTTGGAATTATGCGGAGAAGAAAGGGTATTCGGGGACGGCTATTTTTACCCGTCACCAGCCTTTGTCGGTTGCGTATGGAATAGGAGTGGAGGAACACGATCATGAAGGGCGTGTCATCACGTTGGAAATGGAGTATTTTTATCTCATCACGGTTTATGTACCTAATTCGCAGGACGGATTGAAGAGATTGGACTACCGTATGACTTGGGAAGATGCTTTTTTGGCTTATCTCCAGAAGCTGGAAGAAAAGAAGCCGGTGGTGGTGTGTGGTGACTTAAATGTGGCTCATCAGGAAATCGATTTGAAGAACCCGAAGAGTAACCGTAAGAACGCCGGATTTACAGACGAGGAGCGTGCTAAGTTCACCCAATGGTTGAATGCGGGCTTTACAGACACTTTCCGTTACTTTTATCCGGAACAGAAGGATATATACTCCTGGTGGTCGTATCGCTTCAAAGCGAGGGAAAAGAATGCTGGCTGGCGTATTGACTATTTTGTAACTTCAATTTCGTTGAATGAAAAGTTAGTTGATGCCAAAATTCATACGGATGTGTATGGCTCCGATCATTGTCCGGTGGAATTAACCCTTGACTTATAAAAACTAAAAAGAGGAAGTTTTTAAAAACTTCCTCTTTTTAGTTTGGTGGGCAAAGATGGATTCGAACCACCGAAGGCGTAAGCCAGCAGATTTACAGTCTGCCCCATTTGGCCACTCTGGTATTTGCCCTGTTCAATTTGTTTAGAAAAAGTTTTGCAACCGCTTCAAACAAACTCCACTCCAATTTAGAGCCTCTTGTCGGATTCGAACCAACGACCCCGAGATTACAAATCACGTGCTCTGGCCAACTGAGCTAAAGAGGCGTTAAACTTTATTTTGGCATTTTGCTTGCCCTAAGCGATTGCAAATTGTTTTGAAAAACTTGGCATAAAAAAGGAACCAAAACTTGTTGGTTCCTTCCGTACGCCGTCAGGGACTCGAACCCTGGACCCATTGATTAAGAGTCAATTGCTCTACCAACTGAGCTAACAGCGCGTTTGTTTTTCAAAACCGATGCAAAGGTACACTTTTATTTTATACCTGCAAAGAAAATGGCGATAAATTTGCATTATTTTTTTTCAAAATTTTTCCAAACGCCACATTTTACCGCAAACGGGCCACAATACATGCATCTTTTTCAACATTTATGCCGTAAATGTGCATCACATCATCAGGCACAGCGGAAGCCAACAATGCAAAAAAAACGGCTTTATCTTCAAACATCCTACCGGCACAATCTATCTTGGTAAGCACTATTGCATCGTACCATAACATCGAGTGCATTTCGCCGTCAAAAGGGAAAACTGCCTCGACGCCATCGCCGCTGCACTCAACCACCATATTGTTTGCAACGTGCACACACTCCTCGTAGAGTCTGTGGGCGGCATATATACCTTTATTGCTCATCTTCCTCGGCAAGCGGATGTATGCGACGAAGAGAGAGACCGCTCAACAGCACTCCCGATGCAGCCGTAGAATCGGCATCGGAATAATATATAAAGCCATTGACGCCCTTTATAACCTTATCGTAGTCGCGTGTAAACAGCAAAGCACAATCGCCCGATGCATCAATCTCCATAACATCACTCACCGACGAATTATCAGTATAATTTACAACTACCGCCGCATAGAGCTTCTGCATACCCGGTTTTTCCGAGAAGAAGCGAGTGCCGAGAGTCAGCACAATGCTGTCGCCTGCCACAAATGCCGAATCGGAAGAGTAAGAGAAATTTATAAGATTATTCATTGATGATGACGAGAGAGCATCCACCTCCCTACCCGACCAGAGATCCAATGTATCCGACCAGATGTCAAGTGTTTCCAATTTGCTTCCTTGTGTATACCTCTTCTCATCCTGCATTATGGCAAGCTCATTGTCAAGCTCCTCCTGAAGATTGGCATATATCTGTGTCAAATATGCAGGATGGCGGGTGTACCATACAAGCGATGAATCGAACAGAGCCTTGTCGATACCATGCTTGGCAAAAACATATTCGTGGAAAAGTTTTTTATGATAATCGGAAGAGACGTTCGCCTCGGAACCGATTGCCTGCGCCATATGATAATCGTACAACACACTCTCCATCTTGTCCGGCAGAATTATCCCTTCGGGAATCTTAACCTGACACGACACAAGCACAAAGAGAGCTGCAAGAAGCAAATATGATAGATGTTTCATCCCTTTCTATTATTTAAAACCCATATTCAGGTACTTGCCATAGAAGAGCAATATTGCAATCATGCCACAGCTCACACAAGCATCGGCAAAATTGAATATAGGGCTGAAGAATATAAAATGTTCACCACCTACGAAAGGCATCCACGATGGCCAGTCGAAGCCGAACAGCGGGAAGTAGAACATATCCACCACCTGACCGTGAAGGAATTGTCCGTATCCCTCGCCGAAAGGCACAAGTTCTGCCACTCTGCCGTCGCTATCCGTGAATATTTCGCCATAAATCATGGAGTCGATAAGATTGCCTATCGCCCCGGCAAGCACAAAAGCTACGCAAAGAATATATCCGATAGGGAATTTCAGATTCTTTATAATCTTGAACAGATAGTAACAGATAAAGACTACCGCTACCATACGGAATCCGGTAAGGAACACCTTATCGAACAGTTCCATTCCGAAAGCCATTCCCTTGTTCTCTACGAAATAGATGTAGAACCAGTCAAAGACGCGGATGCTCTCGTGCTTGAACATCGAGAGCTTTACCGCGAACTTTATTATCTGGTCAGCCGCAATTGCTGCAATAAGTATTATTGCGGGCAGGAATATACGTTTTTTTATCGATTGCATCATTTTTTTCCGGCCAATTTAGCCTCGATACTCAATGTAGCGTGGGGTACTGCCATCAATCGCTCTTTGGGAATCAGTTTGCCTGTCTCGCGACAAATTCCGTATGTCTTGTTCTCAATACGGATAAGTGCTCCCTGGAGTCCTTGAATGAATTTTGCCTGACGCTGTGCCAACTGCATAAGTTCCTCTCTCGACGAAGTATAACTGCCATCCTCAAGTCCCTTGTATGTGGGCGATGTATCGGAGACATCGTTACCATCCTCGTTGCGGAGGCTTCTCATCATCTGGTCGTAGTCGCGTTTTGCAAGTTCGAGCTTTGCATTTATCGCTTCGCGGAACTCTTCAAGTTCTGCGTCTGAATATCGAAGTTTTTCTGCCATAGTATATAAGTATATTAAGGGTAGTTCTATAAATTATTTATCAATATTTCTTTGTCGGGTGCATTCTATTTCGGTCGCTTTTTGTTTTATTTCGGCATCTTCTTCATTTTTACTCAGTTGCAACACAAAGGTTGCGCCATCGTAAAAACGAACAATATACTCTAAATAAACTCAAAAATCGCCTCGAAAGTTGCGGTTAAACGAGCGCAATGTGAACTTGTTCACAAATTGCATAGCGAGTAAAAGCAACTTCAACAGTGTTAACTAATTTACAGAACCACCCTTAATTTGTGTTATGCTTTGTTTACGCTGATGCCTATCTTGGTGTCGTCGAGTTCTACAGCATCTTCGCCTTCAACAGCATCTACAAGTTGCACCGAGTCGGCAAGCACCTGATTACTGATGTATTCTACAAATTTGTTCACAGCCTCGTCGCTCACAGCGTTTTTGGCGATTGAGACATTTATTCGGTCTACAATGTCAAGTCCGCTCTCCTTGCGCATGGTCTGTATCTTCTTCACAATTTCTCGTGCGATACCCTCCTGACGCAATTCGTCTGTAACCTCAACATCGAGTGCCACAGTCAGTGCGCCCTCGTTGGCTACTGTCCATCCGGGAACATCTTCGCTGTATATCTCGACATCAACAGCCTCAATCAGTGCATCTACACCCTCCACGTTGATTGTGATGCTTCCGTTTGCTTCGAGTGCAGAAATCTGCTCCTGACTCATTTCAGTAACAGCAGCATTAACGCTCTTCATCAGTTTACCGAACTTCTTGCCCATTGTACGGAAGTTACACTTGATTTTCTTCACGAGAATGCCATCACCCTCAACAAACTCAAGTTCCTTCACGTTCACCTCGCTAAGAATAAGAGCCTTGACTGCCTCAATACGGTTTTTCATCACCTCGTCGGTTGTAGGTATTGCAATCTTCTGCAAGGGTTGACGCACGATTATCTGCTCCTTCTTGCGAAGTGCAAGCACCATAGAAGATATCTGCTGTGCAAGTTCCATACGATACTCAAGTTCCTTATCCACAGATACTCCGTTGCACTCGGGATATTTTGCAAGATGCACTGAAGAGTACTCTGTACCGGTAACGGTTGTAAGATCCTTGTAGAGACGCTCGGCGTAGAAAGGTGCAAAAGGTGCAATCAGGCGCGCAACAGTCTCAAGACAGGTATAGAGTGTCTGGTAAGCCGAGAGTTTGTCGGCGCTCATTCCTGAGCCCCAGAAACGCTTGCGGCTGAGACGGACAAACCAGTTACTTACGTTGTCTATCACAAAATCCTGAATAAGACGGCCTGCTCTTGTAGGCTCATAATCATTGAGTGAGTCGTTGACCTCCTCAACAAGCGAGTTAAGTTCAGAGATTATCCAACGGTCAAGTTCGGGACGCTCTGCAACAGGGATTTCGGGTTCTGCAAATGTAAAACCATCCACATTGGCATACATTGTAAAGAAGCTGTATGTCTGGTAGAGCTTTCCGAAGAACGAGCGTGTAACCTCTTTCACACCCTCTTCGTTGAACTTGAGGTTATCCCACGGTGCAGAGTTTGTTATCATGTACCAGCGGAGTGCATCGCTACCATACTGTTCTATTGTACCAAAGGGATCCACTGCATTGCCGAGTCGTTTCGACATCTTGTTGCCATCCTTGTCGAGTACAAGGCCGTTTGAAATTACAGTCTTGTATGCAACGCTGTCGAACACCATTGTACCTATTGCGTGCAATGTGTAGAACCATCCGCGTGTCTGGTCCACACCCTCGGCGATAAAGTCAGCAGGATAGATTGAACCGTTGTCGAACACCTCCTTGTTTTCAAAAGGATAGTGTATCTGTGCGTAAGGCATTGCGCCTGAGTCGAACCACACATCGATAAGATCGAGTTCGCGTGTCATCACTTCACCGGTAGAAGAGACAAGTTTGATGTCGTCGACATAGGGACGGTGAAGATCTATCTTGTTGTAGTTGGCTTTACTATAGTCGCCGGGAACAAAGCCTTTGTCCTTATAGGGGTTGCTCGGCATTATGCCTGCTGCAACAGACTTTTCAATCTCATTATAAAGTTCCTCGATAGAGCCTATGCAGATAGCCTCTCCGCTCTCGCTTGTCCAGATGGGAAGAGGTGTACCCCAATAGCGGCTGCGGCTGAGGTTCCAGTCGTTGAGATTTTCGAGCCACTTGCCGAAGCGTCCTGTTCCGGTAGCTTCGGGCTTCCATTTGATGCTTTTGTTGAGTTCAGACATACGTTCCTTCACCGCAGAAGCCTTGATGAACCAGCTGTCGAGAGGATAGTAAAGGACAGGTTTGTCTGTACGCCAGCAGTGAGGATAGTTGTGCATGTGCTTCTCTATCTTGAACACCTTGTTCAACTGCTTCATCCACATACAGAGCTGTATGTCGAGAGTCTCGTCCTTTGCTACGGCCTTTTCGTTAAATTTGCCATCAACAGTAAATATGGGGATATAAGCATTCTTCACGTATGCTCCTGCGTAAGCCGAATAGAGTTCGACATCTACGCAACTCTTCACAAACTCCTCGTCAAGCTCTTCGATGGGCCAGAAACGTCCCTGGAAATCCACCATAGGACGTGTCTCACCCTTCTTGTTCACCATGAAGAGCGAGGGGATTCCCGCAGCCTTTGCAACAAAGGCGTCATCGGCACCGAATGTAGGCGCAATGTGCACGATACCGGTACCATCCTCTGTGGTTACATAGTCGCCGGGGATTACGCGGAAAGCATCGTCAGAGGGGCGGATAGTGCCATCCTCCTCTTTTACAATGGGTTTAACCCAGGGGAACAACTGCTCGTAGTGCATACCCACAAGGTCAGCACCCTTATACTCACCAACAATCTTGTAGGGAACAACCTTGTCGCCCTGTTTGTAGGCATCGAGAGGAAGCTCGGCGCCCGCAGGATTGAAGTGTGAAGCAAGCAAAGCCTTTGCAAGTACAATTGTAATAGGCTCACCGGAATAGCTGTTGTATGTCTGCACTGCCACATAGTCTATTTTGGGACCTACACAGAGAGCTGTATTCGAAGGCAAAGTCCAGGGAGTAGTTGTCCATGCGATAAAATAAGGTGTACCCCACTCTGTCATTTCGGGCTTAGGATCGAGCATACGGAACTGCGCCACAGCTGTAGTATCCTTAACATCGCGGTAGCATCCGGGCTGGTTGAGCTCATGCGAGCTGAGTCCTGTTCCCGCAGCAGGAGAATAGGGCTGAATAGTGTAGCCCTTATAAAGCAAGCCTTTGTTGTAAAGTTGCTTCAACAACCACCAAAGAGTCTCTATGTAGCTATTCTCATATGTTATATAAGGATTCTCAAGGTCAACCCAGTATCCCATCTTGCGGGTAAGGTCAACCCACTCCTGAGTATACTTCATCACCTCCTCGCGGCAATTTCTGTTGTAATCATCTACAGAAACCTCTTTGCCAATATCCTCTTTAGTGATTCCAAGTTTCTTCTCAACGCCAAGCTCAACGGGAAGACCGTGTGTATCCCATCCCGCCTTACGCTTCACCTGAAAACCCTTCATGGTCTTGAAGCGGCAGAATGTATCCTTGATAGCACGCGCCATCACATGGTGGATACCGGGCATACCGTTAGCCGAAGGAGGACCTTCGTAAAAAACAAACGAGGGCGCACCCTCGCGCTCTGTCATACTTTTTGTAAAGACATCATTCTCCTCCCACTCACTCAACACCTCTTTATTTATCTGTGGCAAGTCGAGCTTGTCATATACAGGAAATTTCTTTTCCATACTTTATTTTTCTTTAATAAATTGTCGTTTTTCATTTAAGATTCGCAAAGTTATCATTTTTTTTCGAATAAAAGAAAGAAAGAGGATTTTTTATAGGAATATTGCAGAAACACAATAAAAAAGCACACATAAACAAAGCGACAGAACAATCGGCAATAACAGAATTTTACACCACAAAATTGTTATTATATCGCAAATATTCCCAGTTGTGCCCAAATATATCTCGCACGCGCCGAAAAATAACAAAGTAAACTTCATGTTTCTTGCTCGTTTGTTAGTATATTTGAGAGGAATCTCGAACATACACTGCACTCGCTGTAAAAAACAACAAAGTAAACTTCATGTTTCTTGCTCGTTTGTTAGTATATTTGCCACTCATGGCGAATATTTACTGCACTCACTGCGAAATAACAAAGTATTACTTTGTTTATCTCGTTCGTTTGTTAGTATATTTGTCATTCATGACGAATATTTACTGCACTCACTGCGAAATAACAAAGTAAACTTTGTTTATCTCGTTCGTTTGTTAGTATATTTGCAAGTTGGTGCAGCAACAATAAACTGCATATAAAACAAAAGAGAGAAAAAACATGAACAATCCGTTCCTTACACCATACACCACCCCCTTCGAAGCAATACCCTTCGACAGGATAGAACTGCAACACATCCTTCCCGCCATAAATGAAGGAATAAAAGCAGAGAACAGCGAAATTGAGGCTATCACAGCAAACAGCGAAGCGCCCGATTTCGAGAACACCATCCACGCACTTGACAAATGCGGCAGCATACTCTCCCGCGTGACAAGTGTTCTTGGCACCTACATGAATTCATGCCACAGTGCGGAGTTACAGAATATCTCAGAAGAGGCATACACCCTTCTGACCGAACATAACAACAACATATACCTCAACGAACAACTGTTCGCAAGAATAAAACAGGTATACGATTCCCCCGAAGAGGGTTTGACCGGTGAACAGCAAAGACTGCTCGAAACAACATACAGAAGTTTCGAGCGTGCAGGCGCCAACCTAACCCCCGAACAGAAAGAGAAATACCGCGAACTGACACAGTCGCTCAACAAGCTGGAACTGAAATTCCAGGAAAACAGCCTTAACGAGACCGACGCATACACGCTGCACATAAGCGATGCCACACAGCTCGCAGGACTCCCCGAAGGCGCCATAGAAACTGCCGCCGAAACAGCAAAGGAGCACGGCAAGGAGGGATGGATATTCACCCTTCACCGCCCCAGCTACATACCGTTCCTCACCTTCAGCACCAACCGCGAACTGCGTAAAGAACTATACCTCGCATACAGTTCACTCGGAGCCAAAGGCGACAAATACGACAACCGCGCAATAGTGGTGCAGATAGTAAACACCCGTCTCGAACTTGCCAACCTGCTCGGCTACTCCACCTATTCCGAATATATCACTTCGGGCCGCATGGCACAGACACCCGACGCCGTATTCTCGCTTCTCGGCCGTCTCACATGGTCGTACCTGCCCACCGCCCGCCGCGAAGTGGACGAAATAAGAGCCCTTGCCCGCGAAATAGAGGGTGAAGAGTTCGAAATGATGCCTTGGGACTTCCTCTATTACTCAGAAAAACTGAAGCAGAAGAAGCATGACATAAACGATGAGATACTGCGTCCCTACCTGTCGCTCGACAACGTATTCAACGGAATAACAGGCCTTGCCACAAGACTCTACGGCATAACATTCCGCAAGAACGACGAACTGCCCGTATACCATCCCGATGTAAAAGTCTACGAAGTATACGACTACGACGGACGCTACCTTGCCCTGCTCTACTGCGACTTCTTCCCCCGCAAAGGCAAACGCTCCGGCGCATGGATGGACTCCATAAAAGGACAGTACAAGGACAACAACGGAGTTGACCACCGTCCTCACGTAACCCTCACCACCAACGCCACAAAACCCACTGCCGACAAACCGGCCCTGCTCACTATAGACGAAGTCAACACCCTTCTGCATGAATTCGGCCACTGCCTGCACGGTATTTTCTCCGATGTAACATACCACAGCCTGTGCAGCCCCGAAGTGCTTTGGGATTTTGTGGAACTACCCTCGCAGATAATGGAAAACTTCACCACCCGCAAGGAGTTCCTCAACACCTTCGCCTTCCACTACAAGAGCGGCGAGACAATCCCCGAAGAGCTGCTGAAGAAGACCGACGAAGCCCGCAACTTCAAAGCCGGCTACAACTGCATCCGTCAAGTAGGATTAGGTCTCATCGACCAGGCATGGCACAACATATCAGCGCCTTTCGACGGCGAAGTGCTCTCCTACGAACATCTTGCCACCGACTCCTTTAAACTGTTGCCACAGATAGCAACCACAGGAATCACCCCACAGTTCAGCCACATAATGTCAGGCGGCTACTCCGCAGGATACTACAGCTACAAATGGGCCGAAATGCTCGATGCCGACGCATTCTCGCTCTTCCTCGAAGATGGAATATTCTCGACCAAAGTAGCCCAGTCCTTCCGCGACAACATCCTTGCCCGCGGCAACAGCGAACACCCCATGACACTCTATAAAAAATTCCGCGGCAGCGCCCCCAAGCTCGACGCCATGCTCCGCCGCGACGGAATAGAAACAATTTGCCCTCACCTATGAAAAAGCAACTGCTCATAACCCTGCTTGCCCTTACAACCCTGCTGTCGTGCGACACCGGCGACAGCCTCACCGACATATTCCTGAGCCATCCGTGGAAACTCTCCCTCTTCAACGACGGAGGCATACGCACACCCGGTAACCCCGCCTACGTATTGCAGTTCTACGATGACGTATTCAGCGTTTCCACACGAAGCGATGCCACCATCACCGGCAACTGGCAAGCCGATGCCAAGAGACGCACATTCAACTGCACCAAAGTAAGGGTAAACGGCAGCATAGCAGGCGACACCATAGCACAAAAGATTGAAAAAATACTAAAAGAGGCACAATACTACGAAGGCGACGCAAACTACCTTCAGATACAAGTACAGAAAAACAGATATATGCAATTTCATAACAAATAAGAAAGAAATAATGGAAGATAAAGAGAAGAAACAGGCCGAACTCGACAGCCGCTACATACGCATGGCACAAATATGGGCCGAAAACTCATACTGCAAACGCCGCCAGGTAGGAGCAATTATAGTAAAGGATAAAATGATAATATCAGACGGCTACAACGGCACCCCCTCGGGCTTCGAGAACATCTGCGAAGACGATAACGGCCTTACCAAGCCCTATGTACTCCACGCCGAGGCAAACGCCATCACCAAGATAGCGCGTTCAGGCAACAACAGCGACGGTGCCACCCTCTACGTAACCTCCTCGCCCTGCATCGAATGTGCCAAGCTCATAATACAGGCAGGCATCAAACGCGTAGTCTACAGCGAAGAGTATCGTCTCACCGACGGCATCGACCTCCTCAGAAGAGCAGGTATTGAAGTCATTCTCAACAGCGGAGAAACAGAAGAAAGCAACAAAAAATAATATGAAAAAGTACCAGCCCACACTATACCTTCTGACAGCACTCATAGGAGTGCTCATAGGAGTATACATATCCAAGAAAGAGAGCATAGAGAAAGTATTCTACAGTTACAACAAAGTGGACGAACTGATGCACCTCGTCCACGGGAATTACGTAGACTCCATAAGCATGGAAGATATAATAGAAAAGACCATGCCCAAAGTCCTCACCGAGCTCGACCCGCACAGCACCTACATCCCCGCCAAAGACCTTGAAGCCACCAATGCCGACCTCAAGAGCAGCTTCAGCGGAATAGGTATCCGGTTCATCATACAGGACGACACCATACATATAAACGAAGTAATCCGCAAAGGTCCCTCCGAAAAGGTAGGCCTGCTGCCCGGCGACCGCATAGTAACCGTCGACGACACCCTATTCGTTGGCAAAGTATGCACCAACGACGCAGCCATGCGCAAGCTCAAAGGCCCCACAGGCACAGAAGTAAAATTGGGCATCAAACGCTATGGCGAAAAAGAGCTTATGGACTTCACCATCACCCGCGACGACATCCCCCTGCACAGCATCGAAGCCGCCTACATCATCAACGACAAATGGGGCTACGTGCAGGTTGACCGTTTCGCCGAAAACACCTTTGCCGAACTGATGATGGCACTCGTACGTTTCGCATACAACAAGAGCGAAGGAGTTATAATAG
>JAFYLO010000184.1 GCA_017557045.1 Bacteroidaceae bacterium
GAGTGTAGGCATAACCTCTTCGGTGATGTATCCTGTCTCCTTAGCAGCCTCGAGCACTGCCTCGTAGTTGGTCAGGGTAACAAGCTTTACGTTTGCATTCTTGAATGCCTCGGTTGCTACACCGAAACCATAAGTGAATGACGCTACCATACCTACAACCTCAACGCCTGCAGCGCGCAATGCGTCAACCGCCTTAAGGCTGCTGAGTCCTGTTGAAACGAGGTCCTCTACAACAACAACCTTTGCACCTGGCTGTATGTCACCTTCAATCTGGTTGCCAAGTCCATGGTCCTTTGCCTTTGGACGTACATATACGAATGGTTTGCCAAGCTCCTCGGCAACGAGAGCGCCCTGAGCGATAGCTCCTGTTGCTACACCTGCTACGGTGTCTGCCTCGGGGAACTCCTCGAGAATGAGGTTCGCAAGTCCAAGCTTTACGCGAGTGCGAAGAGCTGGGAATGACAATGTCTTGCGGTTATCGCAGTAGAATGGTGATTTCCAACCCGATGCCCATGTGAATGGTTGCTCTGGCTGTAGTTTGACAGCCTTAATCTTAAGAAGCTCAGCTGCAAGCAGCAATTCTGATTTGTTTGCCATAGTATTTGTAATTTAAATGATTTGATTCCTAAACGCGAAGATAATAAAAAAAGACTATTTAGTCTGTGTGTATCCCTCTTTTTTGAGAATATCGATAATTTTCTCCTTGAACTCACCCTGAATTAATATCTCTCCATCTTTGACGCTGCCACCTACACCGCACTTTGTTTTGAGCAGTTTGCCAAGTTCCTTCATATCATCCGATGTGCCGATGAAGTTCCTTACAATGGTAACGGTTTTGCCACCGCGGTGGTTCTTCTCAATGCTCACTCTAAGCTTCTGCTGCTGTTTGGGAAGTGTCTCGTTTTCCTCGATTTCATCGGTAGAATATTGGAAGTCGGGGTTGGTAGAGTATACAATGTTCAGCCTCTCTTTCCAGTCGTTTTTCTTTGTGGCCATGTTTGTTCCTGTTTCTGTTTCTGAGCGCTAAGGTACAATATTTTTACGACAAATTTCATTCCTTCGTAAAATAACCGTAATTTTGCTACGTTATATAATTAACGCACGCATAAATGCACGCGCGAGAACACGAGAATAGATGACTGAAAATACAAAAATAGAGAAAGTACCCGAGCCCACCTTGCGCCGTCTGCCATGGTATCTGTCGGTATGCCGCCTGCTCAAACAGCGCGGTGAACAGCATGTCTCATCGACACGTCTCTCGAAAGAGACAAATATTGTTGCTTCGCAGATTGCGAAGGACCTTTCATGTGTAAACATCATTGGCCGCACTCGTGTTGGCTACGACATTGATAACCTGCTCGAGGTACTTGAGGATTTTCTTGGTTTCACAAGAATACACAAGGCGTTTCTCTTCGGTGCAGGGCGTCTGGGTAGTGCGCTGCTGAACGACTCGGGTTTGAAGCAGTTCGGTCTGGAGGTGGTTGCTGCGTTCGACACTAATCCCAAGGTGGTTGGGCACAGCGTGGCAGGCATTCCTGTGTATCATATAAATGACCTTGAAGCAAAGATAAAGCGATATAATGTAAAGATTGGTATTCTCACTGTGCCCATTGACCGTGCTCAAGAGGTCTCTGACAAGATGGTGGTGTGGGGTATAAAGGCAATATGGAACTTTACACCGCTGCGCATACGTGTTCCCGAGAATATCGTTGTGCAGAACACATCGCTCTATGCGCATCTGTCGCTAATGTTTAACCGCCTCGATGGTCTCGAAGAGCAGACGGGCGAAAATGAAAAGCCTTTGAAATGAAGATAATAGCAGTTGGTAAGAACTATGCAGAACACGCGTTGGAGTTTGACGGTACAACCGAGAAACCGTCGGTTCCAATGATATTCATGAAACCCGATTCTGCAATAATAAAGAACGGCAAGCATTTCTATGTGCCCGATTTTTTGGGTCGTGTGGATTATGAAGCCGAGATTGTTGTGCGCATAAACAAGCTGGGCAAGAGTATTCCGCGGCGTTTTGCCCATCGCTACTACGATGCTATAACTGTTGGAATTGATTTTACTGCCCGTGATATGCAGCGTGCCTTTATTGAGGCGGGCGCTCCATGGGAACTGAGCAAGGGCTTCGATGGTTCGGCGGTGCTTGGCGAATTCCGTGCAGTGGAGCAATACGATATAAATGATGTTCCCTTCTCGTTGACAATAGATGACAAGGTAGTGCAGAGTGCCACTACGGCGCAGATGCTATTCAATGTGGATGAGATAATTGCTTACATAAGCCGTTTCTGTACCCTCAAGACAGGCGACCTCATCTTCACAGGAACGCCTGCGGGTAGCGGTCCTGTCTCAATAGGTACGCACCTGAAAGGTTTTATTGGCGAAGAGAAGGTGCTCGATTTTCATGTAAGATAATGCTATGGGGCTTAAAAAGATAATTTTACTACTTTGCATGCTGGTTCCGTTCGCTGCGAGGGCGCAGTTCGTGGATGTGGGCTGGTCTTCGGAGCGGGGTGAC